>JBEVEQ010000159.1:0-3403 GCA_040512715.1 Paenisporosarcina sp.
AAACCAATTCCAAATGATAAACCATAAAGCGCAATATTACGTCCTAGACGTTCCTTTGAAGAAAAGCTCGTAATCCACGTCTGTGTGGAAAAATGAAGTAAATGATCTCCAATCCCGATAAACAATCTTAAAACAAACCAAAAAATCACACTCTTCCATAAAGGAAATAGCAATAAAGACAAAAATACTAAAATTCCACCAATCAAGATGATTGGCTTATATCCAAATCTTCGTAATGGTTGTTCCATAAATGGAGAAACTAATAAAGTTCCTATGTATAGTCCAGTCGCATTTAAACCGTTTAACGAAGCAGAAAGACCATCTTGTTCAAAAATTATAGATATTAGCGGTAGTAGCATTCCTTGTGAAAACCCTGATATAGATACAATGGTAACCAATATTAAAAATCTTCTTTTTTCTGATGGTGAAAATTGCTTCATGGTGCGTTCCTCTATTCAAGTTAATATCGTGTTCAATTCATTTAAGTTTCGCTACAATTTTATCATAAGGGAGGAATAAAAGTTGAAATATATCATGACTGAACACGGCTTTGAGACAAACCTTGAATTTGGAAAGCTAACGATATCAGGAAATGAAACATATGGTTTTAGACCTTATCAATTAATTGTCTCTTCATTAGTAGGCTGTAGTGGAGGCGTATTAAGAAAAGTTTGTGAGAAAATGAGAATGCCCATTGAGGAAATGGAAATCGTAGTAAAAGAGGTGGGTAGAAATGAAAAAGAGGCAAACCGACTCGAAAAAGTTCATATTCACTTTAAGCTAAAAGGGGCCAATCTTGAAGAAGCAAAATTAATAAAGGCGATGAATGTAACGAAGAAAAATTGTTCAATGACTCGCTCAGTTGACCAATCGATTAATGTACACGAAACTTTTGAGATTATGTAAAACCATTAGCAAAGGCTCAGACCATATCTGATTACAGATGTTGGCTGAGCCTTCTAAATATCGCTATTATCTAATTGAGTATCCATATCTCGATTCACGGCTTATCGCGCCGGTGAAATGTTCGAACCCCCTCCTTCTAACTCGTTGAATGGTTTCGACTATTCACTACGGCCTCCCCTCTCTTTTTGAAGTAAGTTAACCTTAACATCATATTAAAGTTTTGTAAATATTCTAAATACATTTAATATTAAAATATTTCTAAAGTCCTACCGTAAGTTGATAAAGAATTAAAAATCCGCTACTATGAGAAAGAATAAGCGAGGTGTTTAAATTGGGTAAATCAATTACTGATAAAGAACAACAAGTCACTTATCTGAAAGAACGTTTGAACATTTTTTTAGAAGTGCTTGATTCAATTGAACCAGAAACAACAAAACTAGAAGATATCGACCGTCTAATTTCGATGATGGATGATTTAGAAGATAAAATGGAACAATTTAAAAACAGTCCAAAATAATTAAAAAGTAATACTTTTTTCAGACTGTTGACAAAGACCTTGGGAATTCATTATTTTCCCAAGGTCTTTTTATATCTCACTGTTGCAAGGGATTCGAGCCACTCCAGCGGAATAACAAATATCCGAATCCCCGCCGAAAGTGAAATGGAACGAAGGCTAATAACACGACCTTGTGTGCCAACGCCTTCGTGACCAACATCCTGTTGGCCCCTGGAGATTTGGATGTTCGTCCGCAGGAAATGGAGCAGATTCCCTCCTAGAAGTCCATCACAGTGCCTTATCGATTCCACTTACTTTCTTATACACGATCTCGAGGACCCAACATACTAAACTGATTCTGATAAGGGTGTGAAGTGAGTCGGTTTCCTGATTCGGATTCTAAGATCCCAGCGTCCGTTCGACTTCCCTTCACTTCTACAAAAAAATAGTGCACAAACCGTGGCCTTGGTCTGTACTACTAATGTTAGTATGTGTCCGTGGGCGGTCCGTTAGCCTCCTCAGACCAACAGGATGTTGGTAACAAAGACGTTGCCACTCGAGGTGGCGACCTTAGTCTTCGTTCCTTTAAGCTCGCTGTGGGACCTCAACTGGACACGCTGATCCCGCTGGAGTCGCGGTCTTTCACACCAATCAGTAATATATAACCCGGCTAGATAATGTGTGATACGGAGCAAAACGGCGGAAAACATCTGCACCTGTATCTGTTTCTGTTTCTGCATCGCTTTGCTAGCTTCGAAACATGAAAATGCTTTGCATCGCTTCGCTAGCTTCGTCGCAAAAAAAGACTCAAACAACTTTTGAGTCTTTTTTCTGTGGGAAAGCTCAGCTGTTTTGCGGAATATCAACAGCAACATTCAATATAGCCTAAAATAAATATCAACAATAAAAGATAACACCTTATTTATTTTTAAATGAAAAAAATAAAGACAATAAAATAAGAGAGTACCTATTAAGTGCTTTCTTTTTCTGTCATTTTCTAACCTTTTTTAATAGATTTAATAAGCGTATAATAGATATGATAACAATTTGGAGATTGATTGAGAGGGGCACTATTACATGTACTTAGAAAACTTAGAAAAAAGCATATATGATTTAATTACAGAAACATCAACGAACTTACCGAAAGATGTGCGTCGTGCAGTCCGAAAAGCAAAAGCAGCAGAAAATGCCGGCACTCGAGCTGCGATGAGTTTGGATACAATCACAAATAATATTCAAATGGCTGACGAAAACGTTTCCCCTATTTGTCAGGATACGGGTTTACCGACTTTTAAGATCAAAACACCAATCGGGGTGAACCAATTAGAAATTAAAGCTGCCATTAAACGTGCCATGGTTACTGCTACAAAAAATGCTAAATTACGTCCCAACGCAGTGGATTCACTGACTGGTGAAAACAGTGGGGACAACCTGGGTGTCGGGCTTCCTGTCGTGAAGTTTGAACAATGGGAAAAAGATTACATAGATATGAAACTAATCCTTAAGGGAGGCGGTTGTGAAAACAAGAATATTCAATACAGCCTCCCTACTGATCTAGAAGGAATCGGAAAAGCCGGACGTAACCTGGATGGCATTCGTAAATGTATCCTTCACTCTGTCTATCAAGCACAAGGACAAGGCTGCTCGGCGGGATTCATCGGTGTAGGCATTGGTGGGGATCGTTCTTCAGGATATGATTTGGCAAAAGAACAATTATTCCGCTCAGTAGAAGATGTTAATCCACATGCACAACTTGCAGAACTGGAAGACTATATCGTCGAAAAAGCGAATACATTAGGCATTGGCACAATGGGCTTTGGTGGAGAAGCTACTTTACTAGGTTGCAAGATTGGGGTAATGCACCGAATCCCTGCAAGTTTCTTTGTTTCTGTTGCTTACAATTGTTGGGCTTACCGTCGTTTATGGATTAAAATTAATACGACAACTGGTGAAAAAAATGAATGGCAGTATCAATAAAGTGAGAAAATCGAGTTTAATTAC
>JBEVEQ010000198.1:0-6979 GCA_040512715.1 Paenisporosarcina sp.
ATTGTGCCATTTTTGTCGTGGATGCTCGTGCTAAATTGCGTTGTACAAAATCTTCAAGTTTCGCCTTTTCTTCTTGTTGTTTATCATAAGTCTTTAAATCGCGTTCATACGTTTTCGCTTTTTCATCCAAGTAAGCACTGTAGTTCCCTACAAAACGTTTCACTTTATGTCGAGATACTTCATAAACAAAGTTTACAACTTGATCTAAGAAATAGCGGTCATGGGAACCGATTAGAATGGCACCTGGGTAGCCTTGGAGATAACGTTCGAGCCAGCTTAGTGTATCGATGTCTAAATGATTAGTGGGTTCATCTAAAATCAGTAAATCGGGTTTTGTTAAAAGTAGTTTAGCTAAAGCTAATCTTGTTTTTTGGCCACCCGATAGAGATTGAATTGGTTTTGTGAAATCCTCCGGAAAGAATTGCATCCCGTGAAGCACGGAGCGGGTATCAGCTTCATATTGATAACCACCAGAATCCTTGAAATTCACTTGTTTGATGTCATAGTCAGCCATTAAGCGAGCGTAGGCATCCTCTTGTTCATATATAGAAGGATCCGCCATTTGTTTTTCAAGGGATCGGAGTTCTTGTTCAGCAGCTTGATGATGGGCAAAAATCGTCATCATTTCATCCCAAATAGAAAGGTCGGAATCTATACCAGCATGTTGCTCCATATAACCAACCTTTGTTCCTTTTGGAATGATGATTTCACCTGAGTCAAAAGACAACTCTCCGGCAATAATTTTTAACAGCGTCGATTTTCCAGCACCATTTCGACCGACTAGTGCAACACGATCACGATGGTTAATTTCGAGTTTGACACCACTTAATATTTCATCGACAACAAACGATTTATGTAATTGGTTCACTTGTAAGACAATCATAATTCCACCTCAGTTCTCACTTAGTTTAAAGGATGCTTCAAACACTTGCAACGACCGAACTTTACTTATACAAACGACTGATGTAAGATGAAATCGATTTCGCTTAAATCGCAGGAGGAACTGCATGAAACAAGAACCGATAAAAATTCCACAAGCAACTACGAAACGATTGCCACTTTATTATCGATTTATCCAAAATTTATCGAATGCGGGTAAAAAACGTGTGTCTTCACAAGAGTTAAGTGATGCCATGAAGATTGATCCAGCAACGATTCGAAGAGATTTTTCTCATTTTGGTGCGTTAGGAAGAAAGGGGTATGGATATGATGTTCCACACCTATTGGAATTCTTCCGTCAAACATTAGATCAGGATGAAGAAACGAATGTCGCTTTAATTGGAGTAGGTAGTCTAGGAACAGCTTTTTTAAAATACAACTTCCACAAAAATCATAATACACGTATTGTGCTCGCATTTGATACGAGTGCAACAGAAGATGGTACGATGATGAGTGATATTCCAGTTTTTGAGCCTAGTAAGTTAGAAGAAAAAATCAAAGAGTATGGAATTGAGCTGGTGATTTTAACCGTGCCTTCACGAGCTGCACAAGAAGTGACAGACCGATTAACCAAAACGGAAGTAAAAGGAATTCTAAATTTCACCCCTGTTCGATTAACTGTTCCGGACTCAATTCGTGTTCATACAATTGATTTATCAGTTGAATTGCAAACCTTGATTTACTTGATTAGACAAGACGAAGAAACGTTCACATATCGTTCATAGAGTAATTAGCCAAGCAGATATAAATGCGTTAAAATAAAAAGATAAGAGGAGGTGCTTGTCATGCCAACAGGTCCATTGAGTATTTTATTAATTGTGGTTGTGGCTTTGCTCGTATTTGGTCCGAAGAAGCTTCCTGAACTAGGACGAGCATTCGGTAGTTCGCTGCGCGAATTTAAAAATGCAACTAAAGGTCTCATCGATGACGATGAAGATGATGATATAAAGAAAAAGAAAAAAGTAGAAGAAAAAGAAGAAGTTAAGTAAGTACGTTAGGGTGTTTGTTTGATGGAAGAAAGAGACATGACGACAGCTGACCATATTATAGAATTACGAAAACGACTGATGATTATCGTCGTTTTCTTTGTTCTTGCAATAATTGCTAGTTTTTTCTTAGCAGGTCCACTAATTGAATTTTTACTGAGTGATTTAACTTTAAATGCATTTAGAATTTCAGATCCTTTTAAAATTTTCATCACGGTCATGCTGTTGTTAGCAACAATCATGACGTCTCCCGTGATTTTATATCAAGTATGGGCATTTATCTCACCTGGTCTTTATCAAAAGGAAAGAACGGCAACACTTAGTTACATCCCGTTTATCTTTTTGTTATTTATCGGAGGGGTATCATTCTCCTATTTTGTTGTATTTCCTTTTGTCATGCATTTTATGGCAGACCTATCTGCAGATTTAGGTATTGAGCAGACGATTGGAATTAATGAATACTTTAGTTTCTTATTCCAGTTAACGATTCCATTTGGCTTTGTCTTTCAAATGCCGGTTGTGTTATTATTCCTAACTCGCTTAGGCATAATCACGCCAATGTTATTAACAAAATATCGCAAATACATTTATCTTGTTCTAGTAGTAGTAGCTGATATTTTAACACCGCCAGATATCATGTCTCACGTACTCGTTACACTGCCTTTAATCTTACTATTTGAATTCAGTATTCTAATCGCGAAAATCGGTTATCGAAAATATTTAAAAGCGGATGCTTTGCAGCAAAGAGAAGAATTACTAGCACAAAACGAAAGCCTTCCACCGGAATAATCCGGTAGGAGGCTTTTTTTCATTTCCTTTACTTACAAGTGTTGAAACTTAATCTTCTTAGTTTCGTAAATCATTGGAACTTCAATGAATCGGAGAGCGTATCGTTCATGATGAGAATGGATATCGATATAGTACAAGTCAAAATCTACAATAGTACCTCCCTTGTTTTCCTATTATTCCAGAGTAGTTAAGCAGGTTTTTTTTGGAGAGATGTAGAAGTAGTTATATTTATGGAAATTAATTTAAGTATTTGGGTGTGCTTGAAGATGTGGGTGAGGGGAGACGAAACAGATGAAGATTAAGTATTTGATTATCAGTTCAATGATCTTACTAAGTACAATAGTCGGTTGTTCATCAGACAAGGATCATTTTAATGATGAAAATATTATCTTCACTGTTGTGAATACAGAATCAAGTAGTGAGTATAACTCCTATACCATTGAAATAAAAAATGAAACTGGGTTTGAGTTAACACACCTTATGTTTAATTTAAGCTATCCAATTAAAACCTCAAATGGTTCGAAAGGAAATCCTTTTGTGCTTGAAGGAAAAGTAGATAATACGGTAAGACCAGTTAATCTTAAATCGGGAGAAGCCATTCAATTTTTAATTACTGCCCCAATTAAAGAAGTTTTTTCAGATAATGATTTACTTGATTTCGAGAATCCTAGTGTTGATTTAAAGGGATATTTTAAAGTTAGAGATGAAGAAATTCCATTTGGAATCGCTGGGGGATTAAGGGTATTGGCTGAAATGGAAAACTAAAGAGGTGACTATTAAGGAAAAAGATACCTAAGTCTAGAATAAGTTTATTTAAGTAAATGACTATGTTAAATGTTGCTGTTGATATTCCACAAAACAGCTGCGCTTTCCCACAGGAAGAAATGAGTCTTTTCTTTGCGACGAAGCTAACGGACCGCCCGCGGAAAGCGTCAGTATGTCACGAAAATCAACATTATAGTTTAACAGCGCTAGGTAAATAAAGGAGGAGACAAGGGTGAAAGAAAAATTATTAAGGGTAGGAACTACGTATATCCCAGTTTCAAATGTAGAACTTTCTTCTGAATGGTATGTAAACAAATTGGGGGCAGAATTAAGCTATAAAGACGAAGACAAAGCCATTCTAAATTTTGCGAACCAAAGTATTTTCCTTGTTAAAGCTAGAGAAAATCAGAGCTCAAATTTCTACGATAGCTACGGTAATGAGCGTTTTTCTATTACATTTGAAGTGAATGGATTAAATGCTTTAGAAGCTATTCATAGTGAATTTAGCGACAAGCAGATAAGAGTTGGTGTTATTGAAAATAGAGGACACTCTGGAAGGAATTTTGTCTTCTTTGATTTAGATGGTAATAAATTTGATGTATGGAGTGAATTAAGTCCGATATTCAAAGAAAAGTATCTTGTCTCTCAATAGAATAGACGATTTTCTTGCGTAAGAGAATGAACATTTTAAAATGCCCATTCTCTTTTTTGATATGTCTATCTTTGCTAGCCTCTATATAATTAGCAACAATATGGAGCATTACTTGTTCTTTCATTCAATCAAAAATTTTCATACAGTGATGATAACTTTTCCTTGAGCGTGACCTTGTTCAAAATACCTGAAAGCTTCAGGCACTTCACTCAACTTATAAGATCTATCAATAACTGGTTTTATTTTGCCGGTTTCAAGAAGTTCTTTCATATAAATTAAATCTTTTTGGTTTGACCTTTGTAACATGCTTCCCATTTTTTTCGTCCCGGTCATTGAAATAAAAGGTCCCTGTATCATGGCCTGGGTTAATTGAGCTCCGGCACCACCGACCATTACATAAGTTCCATTGGGACTTAATGCACGCTTATAAGCTGAAATTGGTTGATATCCGTTCACAGCGAGAATCAGGTCATAACTTTGCTGATTTTGGGTGAAATCTTCCTTCGTATAGTCAATGGCATGGTCTGCTCCAATCGATCTCAAAATGTCTATATTTCTCGTACTACATACACCAGTTACTTCAGCCCCAAATGATTTGGCAATCTGTACAGCGAACGTCCCTACACCACCTGAGGCCCCATTGATCAATACCTTCTGTCCCGACTGAATCTTGCCTTTATCCCGTAGACCCTGTAAGGCTGTAACTCCCGCCATAGGTACAGCAGCAGCTTCCTCAAATGACAAATTAACAGGTTTTAGAACTAGTGCATTTTCGGGAACAGCTACATATTCTGCAAAACTGCCCCAACCACAACCGGATAAATCTCCGAACACATCATCGCCAGGTTTAAACTGCTTAACATCTTTGCCAACTGCTTCAACTCGACCTGCTATGTCTCCGCCAGGTATGGTGTATTTTGGTTTTAGAAGACCGAAGGCAAAACGGGCTAAGAACGGTTCCCCTCTCAAAAGAACCACGTTGCCATAATTCATCGATGCTGCATGAACTTTCACCAGTACTTGATTGTCCCTGGGAATAGGTTTCTCCACCTCTTTTAATTCAAGAACATCAGGTGACCCATAAGTGTTACTAAAAATTGCTTTCAAAATCTTCCCTCCTCATTCATTTCTATAATAAAAGCACTCCAATGAAAAGATATTCCGGTTAACAGAAATTCAAGACAAAGTAAAAAATATAAAATGTTTTTAGAAAGGGTGGTATAAAACTGAGCATAAAAAAATAGCCTCGATTCAAAAATAAAGAATCAAGGCATTTTTATTAGAATAAATTCAAAATCATTTCAAGCTTAGGTTGCATCTTCTGAATCAATTCCTGATTCAATTGAATGACAACGACAAAACTATTTAATAGCATGTGGGCAATAATTGATGTGAGAATTCGTTTCGTTTTATAGTACAAGTACGCGAATATAAATCCAGATACCGCATAGAGTAGTATGTGTGTAAAATCAAAATGGATAATCGCAAACACAATAGCACTAACGGCACCGGCTATAAAGAAATTAGTCGTTTGGACAAGGGTACCAAAAATGACGCGTCTAAAGATGAGTTCTTCTAAAATCGGTGCAAAAATCGCAATGGAAAGAATCGCAACAGGTGCAGTTTTTGCAATAGTCATGAACATTGTAGTGTTTTCTGAACCTGGGTCAATTCCAAGCTTTTGTTCTATGAATGCGGCAATCATTTGGCCGAATAAAACAAGGAAAAAACCAAGGATCCCGTAAAGGATAGAAACACCAATGGAACTTTGTTTGCCACGAAGGTTATTAAAAAAGGTCTTATCCTTTCTAATGAACGCAACAAAGATGAGTGTTGCAACTGACATGCTGATGAATACCCACCAACCACTCGCTAGTAATTCTGCACGCTTTTCCGTCATTCCATTCTGCGAAGAAAAGAACATGAAGAACAACGGTGCAAATAGGAGACCTGATAGCTGCATTGTGATATATACCATGATTAAATAAAATGCGGTTTTGTTTTTTTTCACGAAGTAAGTCCTTTCATTCATAGAAGTCTTAACTATATTGTAGGGCTTTTTTAAAGGACTCGCAAAGAATACAAAAAACTACGTGTTCCTACTTGCAAAAATTCAGCTAATTCATTATGATAATAATTGTGTTAGCACTCAAAGACAGAGAGTGCTAATAAAACATATTTAACCATTCAGGGAGGTTGTTTCACTTGTTAAAACCATTAGGCGATCGTATTGTAATCGAGTTAGTCGAGTCTGAAGAAAAATCAGCATTCGGTATCGTACTTCCAGACTCTGCTAAAGAAAAGCCACAAGAAGGCAAAGTAGTAGCAGTTGGTAATGGACGTATTTTAGACAATGGCACACGTGTTGAGCTAGATGTAAAAGAAGGAGACAAAATCATCTTCTCTAAATACTCTGGTACAGAAGTGAAATATCAAGGAACCGAATTCTTAATTTTACGCGAGAGCGATGTTTTAGCTGTAATTGGCTAATAAATATTCAACCAACTACTAGGAGGGTTTATTAAATGGCAAAAGAAATTAAATTTAGCGAAGACGCACGTAGCTTAATGCTTCGTGGTGTAGATAAATTAGCAGACGCTGTTAAAGTAACACTTGGACCAAAAGGACGTAACGTTGTTCTTGAGAAAAAATTTGGTTCTCCACTAATCACAAATGACGGTGTAACAATTGCAAAAGAAATTGAACTTGACGATCCATTTGAAAACATGGGTGCTAAGTTAGTTGCTGAAGTAGCTTCTAAAACAAATGAAATTGCTGGAGACGGTACAACAACTGCAACAGTTCTTGCTCAAGCAATGATTCGTGAAGGTTTGAAAAACGTAACAGC
>JBEVEQ010000206.1:0-5265 GCA_040512715.1 Paenisporosarcina sp.
AATCATAGGTTTGCGCTACTTTTTTTAAAGAAAAGCTATATTAAACGATACTGTTGATTTTCGTTACAACGGACTTTCATGTTTCGAAGCTAGCAAAGCGATGCAGAAACAGGAGCACCGGTTTTTGAAGCGCCGAGTAGACTCGACACTCGCCAACGGAAAGCGTAGCTGTTTTGCGGAATATCAATAGCAACATTTAACATAGCCTAAAGAAATGAATACATCTTAAACAGCTGGTGGTCCGAATTTACCTAAACGATAATCTTCATATGCTTGTTTGATTTCGTCCATTGAATTCATAACAAATGGACCATATGCAACTACTTCTTCATTTATGGGTTGTCCGGAGTAGATAATTACTTTTGAGCGTTGATTTGCTTTAATGACTAACTCACTTTGACCGGTCCCATCTTTATTAAAAGATAATAAACCAACATCTGTTTTAGATAAAGTTGTTTTACTTTCACCGAATTCTAATTCTCCCGAGGTAACATATAAAAAAGCATTGTGATTTTCAGGTAATTGATATGTGTACGTAGCTCCGTTTGTAAATGAAATTTCAGTCATTGTAATTGGGACTAAGCTCTCTAACGGTCCTTTTACTCCCGCAACATCACCCGAATAGACTTTAACTTCTCCTCCTTCAAAAGGAACACGAGGGACATTTTCAACATAAATATCTTGGTATGAGGTTTTTGTATTCTTAAGTGATTTTGGAAGATTCAGCCACAATTGAAGGGTGTGTATGAGATCATCGTCAACAGCTTCTTCCGCATGCCTAGCTGCCCAACCCGCATTCATATATTGAATATCTCCAGCTTCTAAAATCGAATGTCCACCTGCATTATCAATATGCTCTAATCTACCATCCATTACATAAGTGATGGTTTGGAACCCTCTGTGAGGATGGTCCGAAAATGTACCGCGTTTAAACCAATCCTCAGCCATGATGACAAATGGGTCAAACTCTTCTTTCCGATCAGGAGGTAAAATGAATCCCTGTTGCACATGAGGATATCCGTTTTTATTGTATGTAACTGTCCAGTGGTCTTTAATGTCACGTTGAAATAAACCTTCTGTTGTCTTTTCCATAATTCACTCTCCTTATATTCATTATTTTACCTCTAATCGCATTTATAAATGTACTTAATTGACTTTCTACAATTTTTCTCTAATGAATTAACCCGGAAACATGCTGGTTCATTTACTAAACATAGTCTAAAACAATTCTGCATACTATCAAAAATAGTCATATGAAAAACAAATAGGCGGGAGATAGATATGTGTGGATTTGTGGGATTTTTATATGCTCGACCTCAAGAAAGAAATGAAGAGTTGAATTGGACGATTAAACATTTAACTTCAAGCCTCTCACACAGAGGACCAGATGATGAAGGTTATTATACGGATGAATTTGTGAATTTTGGATTTAAAAGATTGAGCATCTTGGATATAAAACGTGGACAACAACCTTTATCTTATGGAGATAATCGTTTTTGGATTGTTTTTAATGGAGAGATCTATAACTACATCGAACTCCGCCAAGAACTAACAAATCTAGGATATGACTTTACTACAGAGTCTGATACAGAGGTTGTCCTTGCATTATATAGTGAGTTTAAAGAGCAAATGGTTCAGAAGCTAAGAGGTATGTTTGCTTTCTTGATTTGGGATAGGAATGAACAACTATTGTTTGGAGCACGCGATAACTTCGGTATCAAACCATTCTTTTATTTAGAGCGAGATGATATAACGTATTTTGCTTCTGAGAAAAAGGCGATTATATTGGCCGAATATGATGAATTAAACATGGAATCGATGCAACATTATTTAAGCTTTCAGTATGTACCAGAACCAAACACCATGACGAGGCTAACTAAAAAATTATCACCCGGTCATTATTTGACAAAAAGACCGGGGCATCCGATGAGTATTCAAGCTTATTGGACCCCGAAATTCCATCCCGTCCATTCTTTTGAGCAAAAACTTATCAACGAGATTCGGCATGTTTTAGAGGATTCTGTTCATATTCATATGCGTAGCGATGTATCTGTTGGTGCCTTTTTATCAGGTGGTATTGACTCTTCTTTTATCGTGGCTTTAGCAAAGCAAGTCAACCCACAACTTAAAACATTTACAGTTGGTTTTGAAAGAAGGGATTACAGTGAAGTGAATGTCGCACAAGAAACTGCTGCGGTCCTTCAATTAGATAATTTCAGCCATATCATTACCCCTGAGGAATTTATAAAAGAGCTTCCTAAAATTATTTGGCATTTAGACGATCCATTGGCTGATCCTTCATCAGTCCCGTTGTATTTTGTGGCACGTGAAGCAAGAAAGCATGTAAAAGTAGTTTTGTCGGGTGAAGGGGCAGATGAATTATTTGGTGGTTATAATATTTACCGAGAACCCCACTCTTTAAGGATGTTTAATTATATGCCTTACCGTTTGAAAGAGTGGTTAAAAGTAATTAGCAGGATTCTTCCAGATGGGTTCAAGGGGAAGAGTTTTATTGAAAGGGGAACTACACCAATAGAAGAACGATATATTGGGAATGCAAAAATGTTTGAAGAGAATGAGAAGATGGATTTGCTTAAACATTATCAAATGAATTTGCCTTATACAAATATTACAAGTCCCATTTATAATGAATCAAAGGGATATGACACTGTAACTAAAATGCAAAATATTGATATCCATACTTGGTTAAGAAGCGATATTTTGGTGAAGGCAGATAAGATGACTATGGCTCATTCACTGGAACTGCGCGTACCATTTTTAGATAAACACGTTTTCGAAGTAGCATCAAGTATACAATCCAATCAGAAAATAAAAAACCGTACAACAAAATACATTCTTAGAAAAGCAGCGGAAGGATTTGTTCCTAAACATGTAGTCAATCGAAAAAAACTAGGGTTTCCAGTACCCATTAAGTATTGGCTGAAAGATGAATTATATGAGTGGGCAAGAAATATAATTCAAGTGAGCCAGACGGATTATATATTTCATAAAGATGAAATTTTAAAATTGTTAGAAGATCATGTGACTAATAAAAAAGACAATAGTCGGAAACTCTGGACGATTTTAACCTTTATGATTTGGCATCAGGTTTATGTTGAATACAGTGGGGATTACTTTGGGAAAATAGAGTAGAAATAATAGTTGTTGAATGCGGCTGAAATTGTAACTTCAGTCGTTTTCTTCTATGAAAAGATGCAGGTAAAAGATAAAGATAATAGAAAAGGTGAGCAGGACAATGTCCTCGCTCACCTTTATTTTGTCAAATCTCTAAAAGATATTAGACAGTCATAGCATCTTCATAAATGTAGGTAATGCTATTTGGATATACACATCGGGTGTTTTTTGGCTATTTTGTTTCCAATCAATTGTGGCACCGTAAATAGCCCACGTTAATATGACAGCTCTAGTGTGAACTAAATCATCCCCCGTTTCAGAAGTATCTCGTAACAACTTAGAAAAGATAGTCACTAAAGCGTCTTTTAATTTATTTTCAATGGTTCCAGTAAATGCTTCGAAGCTTCTGCGGCATTGGTTGGCTAAATTCATTTGAAATTTAGTGATTGACATGAATATTTGAGTAATCGATTCCTTAGTCAGTTCGTTGTGCTCCATTATTTCACTCAATACATTTGTCATTAAATCTTCAACAAGTACTGTGTCTAGCAAATCGTATTTATCTTTAAAGTGGTAGTAAAATGTCGCACGATTAATCGTAGCTTCCGTTGTAAGATCTTTTATGGTAATATCTTTAAACTCTTTTTTCATTGCCAATTGAACGAAAGCAGCCATAATGAGTTTTCGGGTTCGAATGATACGTGGATCTGTTTTTACTTCCGTCATTTTGTTTCCTCCAACCGTAGTTTTTCGACGAATTTGGAGATTTGTCGTATAACCGACAAATCATGGAATTTATTGATGGTAAAAATTTTATAAATGAATATAATCTAATAATACAACATGTGTTGCATAAACAAAAGGTGTCGGATAAAGGAGAGTGAAAACATATTAAGTTTGTTATTTTTGGAGCAAATGGAACGTTGCGTATTGGTTAATTGATAGTGCTAGAGAAGACCGTTTCATTCATAAAATGCCAATTGTATTTAATAAATAGGCTATAAATAAAGGGGGAAATATAAATGGAAATCGTAACATGGATACTCCAAGGTTTACTTGCAGCCGCTTTTTTAATGGCTGGATTCGGTAAAGTAACTGGTTCAAAAATTCACGTAGATGGATTCGAGCATTGGCGATTGCCCCAATGGTTCCGTGTTGTAACGGGGATTTTAGAAATCGTAGCTGCTGGATTATTAATTGCAGGATTCTGGGTAGTAAACTTAGCTATATATGGTGCAATCTTGTTAGTTGTTATATCTGTTGGAGGCGTATTAACACATTTACGTGTGAAAGATAGCTTGAAGGATACATTTCCTATTCTTATTTTAGGTGTTTTAGCATTCATTCTATTACTCTTATTACAATAAAAATCTGTTATTCGAAACAATCAATTATGAAATAAAACAGGACACCTCCATATTAAAGTGGAGGTGTTCGGTTTTATATTGGAAATTTATTTAGAAGGTACTCGAACTGCATTTGGGTTAAAACTGACCCAGAGGGTAACAAATCGAAAAAGTGCCAAGGAGAACTATAATCGTCGCCAGGATCAAAGTAATCATTCGCGACCAAGTAGATTTCTCCAGAATGAGTTTTTCTAAATACAGAAACGCCAGGATAAACTTGTCCATCAATGAAAAAGCCTTGATCTTGATTAAAGGTATTATTTTGAGTGGATATCATCGGAAATCTCCAGTTTCTCTCTTCAGCTAATGTCGTTTGAACCTCAGGTGGATCAGGTGAAGCAAGAAAGAAAGGGGCTTTATGGACGAGATAATGATAAACGCCATTAAATCCATCTGCCCACATGGTGCAATATGAACAAGATTTACCCATATTTTGAATGACAATCAGATCATCTTTATCACCAAATAAGTCTAACAGCGAAACAGAAGCCCCATCTTTGCGGACAAATTTATCATTATGCACGAGCTTATCTGGCTTCGATTTTCTTAGCTCTTATAAAAGCTTCTTCTTTCAGCTATTTCTTTTTCAGGCTGCTCAATTTTTTTTGTCAAATCCAATTGACTCCTTTTGTTTACTTCTACAAAGGTACTTCCATCTTTTTTCCGTTCTCTAAGTAAATCTTTAAATTACTAAGGATGAAAGGCCAACCATTATTCAATCCTC
>JBEVEQ010000218.1:0-20438 GCA_040512715.1 Paenisporosarcina sp.
GTAATGAAAAATGGCACTCTTGAAGATAGAAATAGTATAGCAATAGAATGAAAGAAAGAGAAATTTTGATAGTGCGAAGAGTAAGCACCATATTAATTGTGAGTTTCTACATTAATGGGTATATTAGCCACAGGATCGTTCATGTGACCACACAAACCTTCACTTCCGCCACAATATTCTGCCGAATCGCCACATTATCTATTCCAATCGTAACAAAAAATCCTCGAGCCACAATTAGCCCGAGGAAATCTTTCATTATTCAACTATCAATAAAACCTTAGTGCCAGATGGATCAATTGCTTGAACCAAATCATTTTGTTCAGTAATTGCTACACCTATTTCGCGCAAACGACTAACCGCCTTATTACGGATTTCTACACTTGGATAAACGATTGAGAATTCATGTAATCCTAATGTATTTTCATTGCGATCAATAGATTTAGGTCGCCCCCACGTGTTTAGAGCGATGTGATGGTGATAACCATTTGAAGAGATGAATAGGGCTTGAGATCCGTAGCGGCTAACCACATCAAATCCTAATCCAAAAACATAAAATTTCTCTGCTATTTCCAAGTTTGCTACGCTTAAATGCACATGGCCCATGACTGTTCCTGAAGAAATGCCAGCCCATTCTGATTGATTCGCACTGGCAATCAATCCTTCTATATCAAGTGGATCAACAGTCATTTCCACTTGTTGATTTTGCCAATTCCAAGTTTCTGGACGTCGGTCATAATATAATTCGATTCCATTGCCATCTAAATCATTTAAGTATAAAGCTTCACTAACTTTATGATCGGAGGCACCACTAAATGGATAACCCGTATTACGGATGTGATTAAATAATGCGCCCAATTCTTCTTTAGAAGGTAGCAAGAGTGCCATATGATAAAGACCTGCTGCACCGGGTACATGAATACTGTTTTCTTTAGGTTGTTCAATGGTCAATAAAACATCAGTTTTATTTGCCGAGAAATCAACTGTGAACTGGGTTTTATTCGAAATGTGTAGTCCGATAATGTTTTTATAAAAAGCAGTCGACTTTTCTAAATCAGAAACAGTTAAATGGACATGCTTTGGATAATTAGAAGGGTGTTGATGAAAATTCATATAAGATTCTCCTTTTAAGTTACATTTATTAATCAAGTTACTTTATGTAACTTATATTAAATGATGTCCATGTATATGTCAATACTAATGCAGTGCCGAATAAATTTCCTTATATAGGGTAAAACTTTTTTCTGAAAATAAATAGTTCGTCGCTATTTTAATTTTCATCATGCTAAAAAAGGGTTTGATCAACTAATAATTTGTCTTGAATCTTTTTCTCGGATTTTTCGTACTACTAGTAATGCACGATTTTAAGGAGGATGAATTGACAAATGTTTAAAAAGTTAGCAGCGGAAGCGTTAGGTTTATCAGACATTGGAATTGTGGTGCCGAAAGCGGATTTTGATAAAACAGAAGCAGATGATTTTGTTATGCACGAATCAGGGGAAGAAATTTTTTTCTTAATTAAGACCAAAGCAGATGAATATTGTTTTACAAATAAAGCACTTATTCATGTCGACGGTGCAAACGCAGTAAGTAAAAAACGAACTTTGAAGCGTTATGAATATGCATTACACCCCATTACGAATGTGGCTTTAGAAACAGCTGGAACAATAGATTTAGACGTAGAAATCAAGTTCACTATTGGCAGTGTGCCATTGTCTGTCGATATTCATAAACGTTTTTTAAACGAAATTAAAGATTTATATAAAGTATTATTTGCGATTTCACTTGAAATCAAAGAAAACGAAAAGAAATATGCGATTGCAGAAAATAGTTTGAGTTACGCATCACAATCCGTGGGGCGTATTAGTAACAATGAAGTGACACCAGCTCAGTCCTTTGAAGATATTGCTCGATTCGCCCATAATTGGCTACATGAAAATCGAACGAAATATGCTAAAAAAGATTTTAAGGATACCTTCGATTTATATATTAATCAATAAAATATTCATAAACCGTCCTTTGTATATTTTAATGGACGGTTTTTTTAGCTGAATAAAGGGAAAAATACAGGTATACGACGAATAGATTGATAATTGAGGAAGGTGAGAGGGATGTGCGGACGCTACAGTTTAACTGCTGACTTCCAAGTAATAGAAGATCGGTTTGGGGAAGCAACGTTTGATATAACCAAATATGAAGAAAACTATAATATTGCACCTTCACAAATGGTTTTATCTGTTGTTAACGATGGCTCAAAAAATAGACTCGGTTATTTAAAGTGGGGACTAATTCCACCATGGGCAAAAGATTCGAAAATTGGATTTAAAATGATTAATGCTCGTTCAGAAACAGTGCATGAAAAACCTAGTTTTCGTGAAGCTTTCAAGAGAAAAAGATGTCTCGTCATTGCGGATTCTTTTTATGAATGGAAACGAACTGATGATCGAAAAATACCAATGCGGATCAAAATGAAAAATGACGAGCTTTTTGCAATGGCGGGACTTTGGGAATCATGGAAATCGCCAGAGGGTGATATGGTTCATTCATGTACGATTTTGACAACCTCACCAAATGAAATGATGTCAAATATTCACGAACGAATGCCTCTCATATTAAAACCAACGGATGAACAAAAGTGGTTAAATCCGAAAATGAATACATTGGATGAATTAAAACAGTTTTTAATTCCTTTGGAAGATGGTTATCTTGAAGCTTATGAAGTGTCTGAAAAAGTGAACTCTCCCCAAAACAATTCTTCTGAGTTGATTGAAAAAGTAGGGGACTGAGCGTGTAGTTAAATATCAAGTTCCTTCATATGAACGGAAGAAATAGAGGTGAAGCAAGTGAAAATAGTAGAAACAGAAAGACTCATTCTTAGACATCTAACTCCTGAAGATGCTGAATTTATCGTTACTCTTTTAAATGAACCAGATTGGATTAAATACATAGGGGACCGGGGCATACGAACAGTGGAAGCTGCCAAACAATACATCGAAGATGGACCAAAAGCTATGTACAGGGAGCATGGTGTGGGATTGTACTTAATAGAATTAAAAGAAAATGCATTACCGATTGGACTCTGTGGACTTCTTCACCGTGATTTTTTAAAAGATGTCGATCTTGGATTTGCGTTGCTTTCTCAGTATTGGGGGAAAGGTTTCGCATACGAGGCTGCTCAAGCTACACTTACCTATGGATTCGAAGATTTAGGCTATCGACGAATCGTTGGATTTACTTCACTTGATAATGAAAAATCGGCAAACCTACTAAAAAAATTGGGGATGAAAGATGAAGGAACAATTAAATATGCGTCCACAACAGAAGATGTCAGGTTGTTTGCAAAAGAATATTAATATAAAAAAGATTGAAACGTGCATTACAGCACGTTTCAATCTTTCTCTATTATACGCCTGGAACCCAACCAGGGGCTTTTAAGATGCGCTCCCACAAAGGAGTGGGCATCACTAATTCTGCTTGTTTGGTAATATCTAGTTTTGTCACGATTTCTTCTTCGCGATTTTGTTCAATTTTCTGTACCCAATCAGGGTCAATTAGAAGCTCACGTGCAAGACCAATCAAAGGGATTCCGGAAGTTAACGCTTTTCGTGCATCTTCCGCAGAGTAAATAGAACCAACTCCGATAACAGGAACACGGTCACCGACAGCTTCTTGAATGATTTCAATGCGTGAACGGGAGTCTTCTACTCCACGTTTTGGCGTAGACCAGAAATCCATGAGTGAAACATGTAGATAGTCCAGATTTTTATTAGCCAGATTATCTATTAGGACTAAAGTGTCTGCCATTGTAATACCTGGCTCTTCGGGTTCTTCAGGAGAGAACCTGTATCCCACAATAAATGGTTCTTTCGCATGCTTCTTCACCACACGTTTAACTTCATCAACAACTGCAAGAGGGAAGGTCAAACGTTTTTCTAACGATCCACCAAAACGATCTGTTCGGCGATTCGAATGCGGAGAAAAGAACTGTTGGATTAAGTACGTATTGGCACCGTGAATTTCTACTCCGTCATATCCAGCCTCAATTGCTCTGCGTGTAGCCTCACCGAAGTCTAGAATGATATCTTCAACTTCCGCTTCCGTTAGAGCACGTGGAACAGGACTGCCTTCAGAAGGATAGGCGATTGCACTTGCACTTACTACATCGCCGTTAGCTGCAACGTCTTTTGGAGCCTGTCTTCCACCATGAAAGATTTGCAAAATGGCTTTTGCCCCTTCATTTTTTATAGCTGAAGCAAGACGACTTAGGCTTGGAATCATTTCATCTGTATCTGCACCAAACTCGCCAGGAAAACCTTTTCCATTAGGGGTAACATACGTACAAGCGGTAATAACCATGCTGACACCTTTTGCACGTCGGATATAATAGGCAACTTCCTCGTCTGAAACTGTACCATCTTCATTGGAAGAGTAGTTCGTCATGGGTGCCATAACCACGCGGTTCTTTAGTGATAGTCCATTTCGGAAGTCAAAGGGTTCGAATAGTGATTCATACTTCTTATTTGTCATGTATAGAGACCTCCAATTTATTATTAATAGCTTTTACACGTTTGAAAAGTTAGCTTCAAAGCTATTTCTCATTTTTCTTTCAACTTTTACAAAACCACTCAGGAAAATAAGAGGAAAGAAAAAAGTATATTGTCACTTTATGCTTTCGGTTAACGGCAGTCAAAAATTATGCCTATATCCAATCGAACATTTACTGTAAGAAAAGTGCTGATAAGTAGAAGTTGTGTCAGTAGTATAATGACAAAAGGTGAATAGTATGCAGATACGCACAGAAATAAAAATGACTCTATAGATGTATTCATCTGTTATTCCACTGCTTATAGAAATCACGGGGATGAATCCAACTGGTAAATCGGAGTTTCCGAATAATTAAATATGTAAAACAATACAAAACTATAATTTCTTTTAGGTAAATATGATTCAAACTAAGCTACTTGTCTTCACCTATTCACATCAACCTTAACTTTTACAAATTGAAAACACCCAATGGCTATCGACAGCCAAAACCCTCCTGCAAAATAGCCAGCTATTACATCACTTGGATAATGAACTCCCAAATAAATGCGGCTAAGTCCAATTGATAAAACCATGAAGATGCAAAAAGTAGATAAAAGTCTTCGACCAAAGCGAGAGGGAATATAACGCCACAAAATAAATGTAAGTACCCCATATATACATATAGCATTCGTCGCATGCCCACTTGGAAAACTGTATCCTCCAATTTCAATAAGACGATGCAACTCTGGACGTGCTCTTTTGAATAGTTGTTTCAAAATGCGGAATAGATAATGTGAACCGAGCAAAACGACAATGAAGAGCAGGAGTTCTGCTCGGTTTTTTATGAAGAAATAAAAGACAATAAAAATAATAAAGGCAAATGTATGAATGGAATAACCAGAACCAATGTAGGTGAAAAAATGCATGATTTTCGTTAAAAATGGAGTCTCGAAATTTTGAACAAAATTAATAATGCTCTTGTCAAACCGCACCATTAGATTAAGACTAACTAGGATTGCCATCAAAATAAAACCAAATCCAGTGAGGCTACTTAGTAGTAAAAATAACTTACCGTTATACTTGGATTCCATTAATTTGGACAACCCCTTTCTTCAGAAATTCTGAAGAATATCTACAGTTATTTATGCGGAAAACATTAGAAAGAGAATTCCTCTAGCTAGCAAAATAATTTGCCTGAAAATGACAACAAGAAAAGCCATTCAATTAATAGAATGACTTTTCTTGATTTATTTTATTCTCATATATTCCACAACTTTTCGATCAATCATGCCACGAGGCTGAACACGTTCATCAAAATTTTCAATGAGGTGGTAAGACTGTATCGCATCGAGCAAATCTTCGTGAGCGGAAAGTTCCCGTTGCAAATGGCCATTTTCATATAAGAGTTCTTGAAGTTCATCTGCAAGACCACCTTCAACTGGAACGACATCATCTGGCATAGTTGGTTCAAAATAAAGTTGATGAAGTTTTAATAATCTAGTTAACTCCTGGACAGGTTCCTCATGGTCATCAACACGTAAATCGATATAGCGATCATTGTATCCACCATAACTTCCGTTTTCTTTAACAATCAGCAATGCTGCGGATTGTTTACCTCGGCTATCCCCACCAGCTGAATCTCCTGCAAGCAGAGCAGAAAGTAAGCGTTCGGCTAATGGACCTTGAGTTTGTAAAAAAGTAGATTCCATCGCTTCGACAGTATGCTGATCGACTAATATATTTCCTTGAGCAGCAAAATTTTCACCAGCAGATCCACCAGCCCAATCAAAACAATCATCTCCAGTGAATGTAACACTTCTGCCTTGCGCATCGATGATTCCAACTTGTCTAGAAGCGGACTTATCATCACCTTGAATTAATATTTCAAGAACTTGTTGAGGAGTAAGACCTTTTTCTAAAAGCTCTAGACCATGTTTTCCATAATCTAGGTTAGCCCATGATTGAGTAGCAATAGCACCAACTCCCGCTTTTGCAAATGGAACTACTGCACCAACACTTAAAAATTTCGATGCTACAGCGACACCGAGCTCTTTTGTATATGGATCATATCCAACAATTGAAAATGTCATTTCTACTTCCCCCTAAACTAAGTCTGCGTATGAAGTTATTTATATAAAGCCATTAATTTTCGATGAGTATCTTCATTGCAAATTACATACAATATGGCATCTGCGGGAATAACTTCGTTTAATCGACGATTAATATCCATTTGATCTCTGTCAGCAATCAATGTGGCACCGTGTGAAAGTAATTCATGAAAAGCATCTCCATATGTTTTCCATTTGTCATTCTTGTGTACCTCAAACAAGTCTTCGCCAATGCTGCGGCTAATTAATTGCGTCACAATTGTGCTTACGTTTTGATGCATGGCAGAACGGACGGCAAGAAGAGATGTTGTTTCTTGAGATAAGATAAATTCATCGACTTTAACATGTGAAAAATTAGCGATTTGTTTTTTTGTCATAATTTCGACCGTAGTATGAACATGCGTAGCTAAACGTTCAACAGTGATAGCAGTCGTTAATGTCTTTGCATCACGTAAAGAAGGTACTTGAATGGCATCATCTGAAAATATGATTACAGACTTAGCTTTTTTAATATTTGCTTGAATAAAAGTCTCTTCTTCAGAAGGATCGCCTTGAACATAATGCACTCGTTCTATTGAAACATCTATTGGAGTAGAGGGTAATGTATCGATGATGACAACTTCACTCGTTGCATCAGAAGCCAATATTTCGTCGACTGCTGTTTCCGTCTTTTTACCCCAGCCGACAATAATAATATGATTTTTGTTGGTATAAGCCAATTTGCCTTCTTCCTTCCGTTTTCTAAATAAAGAAAATGTATCCACAATTTTTCCGATGACCACCCCAAGTAGTCCAATACCGAATAAATACATAAGAACGGTAAATAATTTACCCGCTATTGATGTTGGTGAATAATCACCATAACCAACCGTGGCAAACGTAGTCATAACAAAGTAAAATGATGTGAGAAGATTTTCAAAAGTTTGAGGTTCTAATAGGTAAATGGTCACTGTGCAAAATAGGATAAAGAATAATGTAGCTAATAATAAGGATAAGTTCTTCATACGGACTAGACCGAGACCTACTTTTAAGAAAAAATGCATATGGTTATCTCCAATCGCCTGAATCTTTCGATAAATAATAGTTTACACGTTTTCGATTCAAGGTGCTAGAACGGGTTTGTTTTACATTCTTTATTCAAAAGAGAGTTTGAACGACTGTTCAGAGAGAAATACTTTTCAAATCGAGTTATAAGTAACTGGGGGAATGGACAAATGACCAGTATTTTAGTAGACGCAGACGGATGTCCCGTTGTGGATTTAACGATTAAAATCGCAAAGCAGTTCTCGATACCTGTGTATTTGTTCTGTGATACCGCACATAATATGCAACGTGACGGCGCAGAAACGATTATGGTTTCAAAAGGTGCAGATGCGGTAGACTTTGTACTTGTGAATCGTGTGAATAAAGGCGATATCGTTGTAACACAAGATTATGGTCTTGCTGCGATGGTTTTAGCGAAACAAGGGTTAGTTATCGATCAAAATGGAAGAGCCTATACAAACGAAAATATTGATCAGCTGTTATATAGTCGACACATGGCACAAAAAGTTCGTCAAGCAGGAGGGCGAATGAAGGGGCCGAAAAAACGTCAAAAAGAAGACAATGAGAAATTTGAAAAAGGCTTCAGACAACTTATCGATGAAAACTTGAGAGCTTCAACCTAGTTTTCACATCACCTTTTAATAACCGAATAATTCATGTATTCTTTCTATATGTTTAAAACAGATTTGGGTTAAGGGGAGATATAGATGAAAAAAGCACTTTTTTTATTATTTGATCGTTATGCAGAGTTTGAAGTGAATTTAGCTGCGATGTTCTTAAAGAGCAAAGGATACACAATTGAAACATTTACTGTTGAAAATGAAAAAAGACCGATTATTGGAGAATCTAGCTTTCATGCCTATCCAGATTTAACGTTAAACGATATTAATGGGGCAGATGAATATGAGGTTTTAGTAACGCCTGGTGGACATATTTTTCCTGTACTAGAAAATGAGCATCTAATGTCATTGGTACGTGACTTTCATGACAAAGGAAAGTTTATCGCTGGGATATGCGCCGGTACTTCATTGCCAAGCCAAGCGGGAATTCTTTCAGGCAAACGGTTTTCTACGAGTTTAGAAGAAAAAGAAGATGAACATAAAGATTTGCATGATTGGTCTCTTCTTCAACAAGATGATGATGTGACAGTTCAGGATAATATTATCACTGCACAAGGCAATGCTTATGTTGAATTTGCTTCTACAATCTTACGCGAAATGGGTTTATATGAAGAAGGCGAGGAAGAACAAACGCTCGATTATTTTAAAAATCGCAAGATGACAGTTTAATATCCACTTGTAAAGTAGTGAATAATACATACTCCAACTTCTTTCAATCTCAATCTCTAAAGTAATAGTGAATAAACATTCATAACAAACGCAAACTACTACGGATTTCTTCTTTTTATTTCAATGAAAGAGGGGTGACGTGGATGAGTAAAAAACAACCGCTTGACGAAAAGTCAGCGCAAATTCATCACAATTGGACTCGACCGAAAAGAGCAAAATCACAAGTGAATGGGAATACCGAAGAAACCCAGTCGACACAAATTTTAAAAACGAGCGCCAAGATTCACCGAATGTAACTGATTTGAATAAGAAGAAGTCATGACCCAGCTAATCTGCTGGGTCATTTTTTATGTATGAAATGATGAGTGAACGAACTAGTTTACTCACGTTTTGTTATGTTTCAAATTGCACACATTTTCGACAGATTACATATTATTTTGAAGAAGAGGTGGTGAACGATGAAGGAAGTGATAAATCCAGTTGCAACCGAAGAACGTGAGTGGAGAAAACAGCAAAGGAAGGGCCGTGCGAAAGCAGTACTAACGATATCTTCTCCTTTGTTATTACTAGTTGTTTGGGAATTTTTATCACAGTCAGGCCTCATAGATGCCCGATTTTTCCCTCCACCCACTCAAATTGTTTCTACCTTTACTAGCCTGCTAACAAGCGGCGAGCTATTTGGCCATATGGGGATTTCACTATTTCGGATACTAGCTGGATTTTTGTTAGGGGTTATTCCTGCGATTATTATTGGCTTGTGTATGGGTCTATATGCACCAGTTCGACACTTTGTTTCACCGCTGATAATGGCGTTAATGCCAATACCAACACTGGCTTTATTGCCATTAATATTAATCGTCTTTGGCATTGGTGAAACGTCTAAAATTGTGACGATAGCAGGCAGTGTGTTTTTTCCTGTGGTCATTAACACAGTGGCAGGTGTCATTACGATTGACTCGATTTATATTGATGTGGCTAAAAATTATGGTGCCAGCCAAAAGGATTTTTTCTTGAAAATTGCTTTACCTGGCGCACTGCCGGTCATGCTTGAAGGTATCCAAATGGGGCAAGCAATTGCCTTATTAACCATTGTTGCTGCAGAGATGATGGGCGCACAATCAGGAATTGGGTATTTAATTTGGACTTCGTATAGTGCGTTTTTATTAAAAGAAATGTTTGTTGGGCTCATTCTCATATCATTTTTTGGCTATTTATTTTCCCTACTGATCAGAGCTTTGCAACGAAAACTTTTACCATGGAGGTGACCGATCTGGAGCTAACACCAAAAATCCGAATTCAAGATTTAACAAAAATTTTTTACAAGAAGCAGGATAGTGTTACTGCGCTCGACAACATCTCCATCGACATTGAAGATGGTGAATTTGTCTGTATTATCGGTCCAAGTGGATGTGGAAAAACAACGTTGCTTCGAATATTGGCAGGATTGGAAAACCAAAGTGCGGGTAGCTTTTCGATTTCTCAAAGTAGTGAAGAACGTCCGTTACAATCAATGGTTTTTCAAGAACGGGGCGTTTTACCTTGGTTGACCGTAGAAGAAAACGTGTCGTTCGGACTTAACATGAGACATTTGCCATCGTCCATTGTAAAAGAACGAACCCACTATTTTTTGAATAAAGTCGGGTTATCTAAGTTTGCCAAGATGTATCCAAAAGAACTGTCTGGGGGAATGAAGCAGCGCGTGAGCATTGCGCGAGCATTTGCCAACGATCCGGAAATTTTATTAATGGATGAACCATTTGGTGCTTTAGACGAACAGAATAAATATCTTTTACAAGAAGAGTTGCTATCCATTTGGTCGGAAACGAAAAAAACGGTATTATTCATCACTCATAGCATTGATGAAGCACTTTTCTTAAGTGACCGAATATTACTGATGAGCTCACAACCTGGGAAAATTATAAAAGAAATTAAACTGGATTTGCCTAGACCTAGGAAATTAACCGATATTCGGTCCAATCAATCATTGGCCGAAAAATTTTTGGACATTTGGAGTCATTTGCAAAAGGAAGTTCAAGGTTCAAGACAGTGAAGGGAGCGTTCGAATGAAAAAGTGGTTTTGTTTAATCGGCATGCTAGTTTTATTAATTGGCGGATGTTCAAATGAAGAATCCGTAGATGTGAAAGATGATGTTAGTAAAGATAATCCATCAGGTGACTTGGCACCATTAGCTAAGAAAACCAAAGTGGTCATTGCTGAAGATGGATCTGCATCCGGTGCCGGTTTTTACATCGCAAACGAGAAAGGATATTTTGCTGATTACAATATCGAGGTTGAATTTGCGACTTTTGCAAATAGTGATGATATGCTTCCAGCCCTTGCTTCAGGTGAGGTAGATATTGCAGGTGGAATTTCTTCTGCATCATTTTTTAATGCCATTGCACAAGGGATTGATGTTAAAATCATTGCAGATAAAGGCCATAATGCAGACGGAAAATCCTATTTCACATTCGTAATTGCAGAAGATTTAGCAAATGAAATAAAAGATTACAGTGATTTGAAAGGAAAACGTATCGCTGTTTCTACAGAGCATGCAGTAGACGATTATATTTTCCATCAAATGCTTGAACATGCGGGTCTGACTAAAGACGATGTTGAATTTGTCTTAATGCCGGACTTTGGGAATATGATGGCTGCGATTGAAAATGGCTCCATTGATGCTGCCCTTCAAATTGAACCATTGATTACGACGGGTGTTGCACAAGGGATTCATGTTCGATTTGGTGATGCAACCGACTATGCTCCAAAAGCGCAAATTGCGATGGTTTTAGGTTCCCCACAATTTATGAATGAAGAACAAGATGTGTCGCTTCGTTTTATGGCTGCCTATCTAAAAGGGGTGCGCGATTACAACGATGCGTTTAAGAAAGACATTGGTAAAGATGAAATCATCGATATCATGACTGAATATACATCTTTGAAGGATGCCGCAATCTGGGACGACGTATTTGTAACAGGTTTAAATCCTGATGGTAAAATGTTCATCGACGATATTCGGGATCAATATGACATGTATAAGAAAAACGGAGCAACCCGTGGTGAATTCGACTTTGACGAAGCAATCGACACAGCTATCACGGAAAAAGCTGTAGAGATTATTGGAGAATATGAATAATCGAGTGTAATTAAATTTAGTTACTACGTCGTAAGTAAGTTTCCGCATTATTTGGCTCTTGTGCCACATTAATATACTCAAACGCCACATTATCGAACTTTTGCGTCACAATATCTTCTACTAATGCCAGATTAATAAACAAAAGCGAGTTGCCACATTGGGCGACTCGCTTTCTCTCATGACTATTCGATTCTTATGCTTGTTGTTTTGACTTTTCGTGATTCAAATCCCAAATGACCCCAAATGCATCTTGAAGTTTAGCGTATTTGGCACCCCAAAAAGTATCCTGAAGTTCCATAAATACTTGACCGCCATTGCTTAAGCGATCGTAGTAGGATTGGATTTCTTCTTCGCTATCAAATTCTAAAGTTAATGATACATTGTTTCCGATAGTAACATTTTGGTTTGGAAAGGTGTCAGAAGCCATAATTGTAAATTCATTTTTTTGAAAACGCGCATGTAATATGCGATTATCAGATCCTGGTGGTGTAGGAAAATCTGCTTCTCCAAATGTTTGAATTTGAGTAATTTTTCCTTCAAATACTTCTTTGTAAAAATCTAATGCTTCCTTCGCATTACCATCGAAAGTTAAGTAAGGGATTGCTTGATGTTTCAAATAAAACAGCTCCTTTTCTAAATTAAATAAGTGTATTCGTCTTTCCTAATTAACCATAAAAATATGAATTAGAATATTCCGCCGATTAAAGTATAATGAAAGTTGGTCAAAGCTACAATCTGTTATTTCGATTAACTATACAATAAGAAAATTTACGTTCGGTCAGTCACCATTACTCTTAAGTACATATCCATAATGATTAATCAAATCTTCAGAGATTTATTAGAAACACTAGAATAGAAACTCTCCATTTTCTTTGAAATAAATTTTAAAAAGTAAGCTTGTTATAAGTGATATAGGGGTAAAGAAACATAAGATAGTATGATACACTTGCACTTTTTTTCAAACTATTCAAACTTTTTTCGTGGAGAGGGTGGTCAAATGTTTCAGTCCTATAAGGTGAAGCCGTTTTTCGATGAAATGCTTGAAGCGAGCGGGAAGCCGAAAAACCATTATCAAAAGTTTTACGATATGTTACATACTTTTACGGAAGATGAGTTAAAAGAAAAGCATGAAACCGCTCAACTTTCATTTTTAAGACAAGGAATTACTTTCACCGTTTACCATAACAATGTGGGGGCAGAAAGAACGATGCCCTTCGATTTTGTACCAATTATCATTCCACCTGACGATTGGGAAAAGATTGAAAAAGGTATGATTCAAAGGACTGAAGCATTGAATCGTTTTTTAGATGATGTTTATCAAGATCAGCAAATTGTTAAGGATGGAGTCATTCCTTATGAATTAATTGAATCCAATCCATATTATTATGCTAAGCAAGTCCGAGGGTTGAAGATTCCTTTAAATAATCATATTTTTATGGCAGGTATCGATTTAATTCGAGATGAAAATGGGAAATACTTAGTTTTAGAAGATAATTTACGTAACCCCTCCGGTATGTCTTATGTCTATCAAAATCGATATGTGATGAGACAAGTATACCCTGAATTTTTCTCCAAACATTCTGTTCAGACATTAGAACATCAAATGACTTATATTCACGAAGCTATTATGGATCATGCTGTTCCGGGAGTTCAAAATCCGCGTGCCGTTCTTTTGACGCCTGGTATGTACAACTCGGCTTATTATGATCATGTATTTTTAGCGCAACAAATGGGCTTGCAATTAGTTGAAGGCCGTGACTTAATCGTCTTTGATGACATTGTCTATATGAAGACCATACGTGGTTTAGAAAAAGTAGACATAATTTATCGACGTATTGATGATGACTTTTTAGATCCAGAAGCTTTTAGAGAAGACTCTACTTTAGGAGTACCTGGATTATTAAATGCTTATCGTAAGGGCAATGTAGCCATATTAAATGGAATTGGTAATGGAGTAGCTGATGATAAAGCGATGTATGTCTATGTGCCAGATATGATTCGCTATTATTTGAATGAAGAACCGATTATCGACAACGTAAAAACATATAGACTTGAAGATCCAGTCCAACGTGAATGGGTTTTATCCAAACTACCTGAACTGGTGGTTAAGAATGTTGGTGCTTCTGGTGGGTACGATATGCTTGTTGGACCACATGCATCTGAAGAAGAAATTGAGATGTTCCGCGATAAGATTATAAAAGCCCCTCATCAATATATTGCACAACCTACCATTAAGTTATCAAGAGCTCCTTCGTATCAAGGAGAAGAATTTTACCCGTGTCATGTTGATTTACGTGTTTTTGTCTTTCGTGGTGCAGAAACACATGTATTTCCTGGTGGACTTTCACGTGTTGCGTTAAAAAAAGGTTCGCTCGTTGTGAACACATCGCAAGGTGGCGGCGGAAAAGATACATGGATTATGAAGTCAGGGGGGAGAAGCTAATGTTAAGTAGAGTAGCGGATTCACTCTTTTGGATGTCTCGAAATATTGAACGTGCAGAATTAAATACCCGAATTCTTGATGTTCATTTAACACAAATGGTTGAAACGTCCTCAGAGGATACGCTAGATGGGAAGCAATGGGAAATTATTTTTGAAGTATGTTCAACTAAAGAAGATCTTAAGTTTTTCCAAGAGTCGAATGTTCAAGATGAAGCTTATATTCGTTATTTAGCATTCGATGAAAAGAATGCTAATTCGATATTAACTTGTGTACGAATTGCTAGAGAAAATGCTCGTGTAAGCCGAGATCATCTGCCGAATGAATTGTATGAAGTTTGGAATGATGTTTTCTTATATGGACAAGATTTGGAAAGAGAGCGTTTTTCCAGTCAAAAGATGAGGAGTTTTTTCCGTAAAGTGAAGCTTGCTTCATTAACAGCACAAGGTATTGTAGAGTCTAGTATGTCGCGTGGTGTGGCATATCGGATGATCAAAATAGGGAAATGGTTAGAACGAGCAGAAAAAACAGCTCGCATTTTGAATGTGGTCTGCGAACATACACGCGAAACCCAATTAGCTTATAAGGGAGAAGATTATTATGCATGGCTGTCTGCTTTGCGTATGATTAACGGATATGAGGCTTATTTAAAAGTAAATCATCCTAAAATGGATCCAAAAACGATTCTGACATTCCTAATTACAGATGGTTCATTCCCGAGGTCTATACGTTATAATATGGAACATGTTCGATCCGCAATTGATGCACTTGAAAACGCAAAAGTTACCCGTCATTCAGAAGAACTTTATAATGCGCTAAATGAATTATTGGACGACTTTGATGAGATGACAATTAAAGAAATCAATTCAGACGGTATGTTAACCTATTTAAATCAATTTCAAAACAAATGTAATATGATTGGATATATTTTTTCTAAGACATATTATTTAATTGAGCCAGCATCTGCTCAAATTCAAATTCAGTCAGCAGAACAAGATATATCACCGTTCGTTGAAAGGAAATCGTCTATGAAATACAAAATTGAACACACAAATGTTTTCCAATATGATACGATGGTTGACCAAAGTATGAATTCAATTCGATTAAAACCGAGAACTGATGAGTGTCAAAGATTGCTATCGTATCGTGCTGACATCACTCCTGTTTCCTTAACTAAAGAACATTCGGATCTTTGGGGAAATAGTGTAGAATCTTTTTTTATTGCCAATCAGCATGATCATTTAGAAGTGAAAGCCACTTCAGTCGTAAGTATTCAAAAGAGTCCATTTATTCACCGAATCGATTATTCTCCAGAAATGAGAGAAATTTTCCATTCGACTCTTTTCCATGAACATTATTTAGCCTACTTAAGCAACACAGCCTATACGTTCTTAACAGCTGAGCAAATGGATAAGGTTGAAGCTGAGATTGGAGAAATGACGAACCCAGTTCAATATTCCATTAATGTAATGAGTTATCTCTATAATCACTTCACATATGACGGGTCTTCCACGGATGTTTCGACGAAAGCAACTGAATCGTTTGATTTGAAAAAAGGAGTCTGTCAGGACATCACTCATGTAATGTTAGGAATCTTACGGAGTAGATCGATTCCTGCAAGATATGTCAGCGGCTACCTATATGTTGGTGAAAATTCAGCATTAATTGGTGACGCAGCCAGCCATGCTTGGGTAGAGGTTATGGTTCCAGGAATTGGGTGGGTCGGATTAGACCCTACGAACAATGTTGAAGCTTTAGAAAATCATATTCGAGTTGGAGTCGGACGCGACTATGTGGATGTAAGCCCTGTACAAGGAATTTACCGCGGGGGAAACCATAAACTCGATGTGAAAGTTTCTGTTAGCTTGATTGATCAATAAAAAGAGATGTTTTCGTATCGCTAGGATAATTTAAAAGTGATTCCGGTTTTATTTACGGAGTCATTTTTTTATTTTCTTTTTCACAAAAGTTTCTACCCCCAAAAGGCAAGTTACGTGCGAATGTGTAAGTTCACTGAGATAATAAAAGAAATAATGATGAAAGGGTGTTTCTTGATGACGACATATACAGAAATCTCTACATTACCTGAATGGGAAAACATATTACAAAAATCGAAAGAAAAACCTGTATTAATCTTAAAACACATTACAACATGTCCAGTAAGTGCAGCTGCTTACCGAGAATTTACATCATTAGAATCTGACGTTGAAACCTACCTTGTCAAGGTAATAGAAAGTAGACCTGTATCTAATGAAATTGCAAGCAATTTGGGTGTGCAGCATCAATCACCTCAAATCTTACTTCTTTCAAATGGAGAGCCGGTCTGGCATGCATCTCATTGGAATATTACCGAAAAGAAAATCGGTGAAGCAATCGAAAATCATCAAATAAAATAACACGAAAAAACCCACTCTTTTCTTAATCGAGTGGGTTTTGTAAAATCTTGAGGAAAAATATTAAATATTGGTGTTTATTGCAGTGATTTATAGTAGAATCCTCTTAGAAGCAAGAAAGAATTAATATGAGGAAGTGTGAAAATGAATCCAATTACGCGAGTAGGTACATACTTAATAGATCACGCAGAAGACATTTCTCGTGAAATGGTTGCAGAAAGTCTAAAAAATACAGAAATAGAATTGACTGAAGATTTGATTCAGCTTTCCGTAAAAGTAAATGCAGAATTTCTTATCTTACTTGCAGAATCCTTTAAAGAGAGTGATGAAGATGCTGCAGAAGAATTAGTTGAATGGAGTAAAAAGTATGGCGAGGATCAAGCTAAATTATTGTCGCAACTTTCAGCGATGATTAAACCATACGCCGAAAATCGCTTGAAATTTTTAAATCGAATCACTCAGATTTCGATCGATCATGATTTGTCGACACAAGACGTAGTGAAAATTAACAACCGTGTTAGTTATTTAATGGACGTCAGTATGATTGAAACCATTTTTGCTTATGAGTCATATCGCGATGGCTTAATGTACGATCGCCAAAAAGAAATTAATGAACTATCCGCACCGATTGTACCTGTTCAGCAAGGAATTGCAGTTTTACCGTTAATTGGTATTATCGATAATCAACGTGTACAGCATTTATTAAATAATGTATTGCCAACCATCCCGACTTTAGAAATTGAACATTTAATCATTGATTTTTCTGGGATATTGACGATTGATCAAGAGGTAGCCCATCACATCTTTACCATTCATAACGTATTACAGCTTTTAGGTATCCATGTATTATTTACCGGGATTCGTCCCAACCTTTCAATGGCGGTCGTTCAAGCAGGAATCGACTTCTCCGCATTCCATACATTTGCAAGTGTGCGTCAAGCCATTGAAAGCGTGAGATGATTTCAGGTGTTTGTCGATTTCTTGGTATTTCTAACTAAATTTAGTATGGGACCAAGTGAAATTAGATTTTATGGTGAAAACATGTTAATATGACAGTCTAGATATAGTGAGGACGTGACTGAATATGATTAAGATCGAATTGCCAAAACCAGATTTAGTAATTAGACAGCGTACGCAAGTAGTGAAAGAAAATGAGATAGAAATCCCATCAGTTTATGGATTTATTGATTTTCATCAAATTCCACGCGACAAGGGTGGACTCATCATGTTCTTTAACAGAGAAAATGAGTTACTATTTGTAGGGAAAGCACGAAAGTTAAGACAACGTGTGAAAAAACATTTCGAGGACAATGTTTCTCCGATTAAAAATCATCGTGAAGAAGTAGTGAAAATCGAAATCTTTTTCGTGGATGATGCACTAGATCGTGAAATTTACGAAACGTATGCCATCAATAAATTTGTTGCCAAATATAACGTAGACAAAAAATTTGTACACTAATATTGAAAAGCTGACTAATCGGTCGGCTTTTCTTTTTGAACAGTATTAATTGAAAATTTAAAAAATAAAGGGATTGTGCTTTACTTTATCGAATAAACATAAGGTAGGCTATAGTAAAATGCTGATGAAAGAGGAGGAACTCCAATGACATTTAAAGTTCAACGAATAGAAGATTTGAAGAAAGTCGATGTATCACAGTTGGTTGCCGAGAGTGAAGAAGAGGGTTACCGGTTCTTAACTCGGTTGGTAAATGATTATGAAGATGGAACGAATACGTTTAATAAAGATGGTGAAGCTCTTTACGGAGTTTGGGAAGGTCCTGAGAAATTAGTAGCCATTGGTGGAATTAATCAAAATCCTTATGAGAATAAAGAAACAGCTCGCTTAAGAAGATTTTATACATTGCAAAGTGTAAGAAGACAAGGTGTAGGTTCACAATTGCTTTCTGAATTGAAAAATCATGCAAGTAAAAACTTTAAAGAAATTACCTGTAAAACAGAATCTGCAAAAGCGGATGCCTTTTATAGAGCGAATGGATTTGAACAAACGCACGATGCGCCACATATTACACATGTGATGAAATTAGGATAGATGTCAATGAAAGAGGGGAACCGATGTATGCATTGGTTCCCCTCTTTTATATGAAATTTTATTCATAGGATTCATACAACTATATCTTGACTGACAGCCTATTTCGTTTGGACGTCTCTCTCGTAGAAGATGAATTTGGCGATTATGATGAACAATATGAATTTTCTAAACTTGGAAAATTTCTAACTAAAATTGTAATTTTGGTGACAAAATTTGTAAAAATCGCATCTAATGTTGTAAAACTAGTATTTTATGATGTGAAAAGAGCTGGTCTCAAAAGTCCTATTTTAATGACTTTGTTTTATGGATTTGATTTTAAATGCTATTCGTATTATGGCAATTAATAAAAGCACAAGTGAACAAGACCAAATGAAGATTGTAATAGTGCCAACCCCAATATTGGCTTGGAGCGGGAAATTAAAATACGTAAAGATGAGAGCATAAGAGAGTGGGCTACTAATCAACAAAAATAGTAGAATGGTAATCAACCTACGCCATTTCGTTAGTAGAGTACTAGAAAAGAGTATCAAGGAAATAATTAATGGGATGAGCACTTGAAGTATCAATATCATTATATGGACAGGTTCGTTCATATCTACAACTCCTTTTTAAACTATATGTTTTAAGAGATAAAAATATTAATCTATACTTTTGATAACTATTTTATAAAACAAGGTAGTTAATTATTTAACTGCTACCTTGTATTACAATACACTGAGAGCTTGGTGGTTATATGTCGATTCGTAGTCAGTTGCTAAAAGGGATTTTGGAGGGATGTGTGCTGGCAGTCATTTCGAAAGAATCCGTTTACGGATATGAACTTTCAAAGAAACTGCAATTAGTAGGTTTGCCAGATGTGAGTGAAGGAACAGTTTATCCAGTTCTATTGCGGTTACAAAAAAATGATTTAATTTATGGGGAAATGCGACCATCTGAATCAGGTCCAAACCGAAAATACTATTCTCTTATGCCGAAAGGGATTCAAGCACTTGAAATAATTACAAACGAATGGCAGCAATTATCTGTGCCGATTAATGCTTTATTAATGAAGGGGGATTCCAAATGAAAATGAATTAATTCAACAAAACAATGAAAAAAGAAAATTGTTAAATGAAGAAAATGAAAAGTATTATACGAGCTTGGTAGTCTATTTGCGCACGAATCTAACTCTATCTGAAAAGCATGCAGAAGAAGTGCTAATGGAAATGCTAGATCATATGATCGCAGCACAAGAGGAGGGGAAAACGGCTGTTGAAGTATTTGGTCATGATCCGAAAAGCTATGCAAATGAACTGATCGAACGGCTACCCCAAGAAGAAAAACGTGATATGGTGAAATTCATTGGCCAACTCGCCTTTACATTAATGGGATGGTTTTTAGTTAGTAGAGGAATAATATTGCTTCTTTTTACATCGTTTACTACAGTTAGCACAACCGTTTATATGATTCCGACACTGAT
>JBEVEQ010000259.1:0-5816 GCA_040512715.1 Paenisporosarcina sp.
TGATTGTAGAGGCTTTCCTTTTTGTTAGCTCTGTTAAACTAAACTGTTGATTTTCGTTACAAGCGGACGCTTTCTTACCATTAGTCAAGAGTTTTCCCGTTTATTTTTCAGGAGAAAATAGATAGCGGGATGCACTAAGCGGTTGCTTTCCGTTCCGGCGCTCGCTGCAGGGTCTTCGGCTCGCGCTGTTCCCGCAGGAGTCGCGCGTCTGCACGCCAAGTTTGAGTATTTTCTTTCCTGTGGGAAAGCGAGGCAGTCGAGACCCCGCAGAAAACGAGTTGTGCAAAAGCGTTTTGCACAACTCTTTTGCAACGAAGCTAGCAAAGCTATGCAACGCACTTTCATGTTTCGAAGCTAGCATAGCGATGCAGAAACAGGAGCACCGATTTTTGAACCGCAGTGGAGACTCGACACTTGCCCACGGAAAGAGTAGTTGTTTTGCGGAATATCAACAGCAACATTGAACATAGCCTTTTTGTTATAATGAAAGAAATAGCCTGTAACATTTTTGATGCAAATGATGTTTTGCAAACACTAAAACCAATCTTTGAATGTTGAAAATTAATATCGTAAAGGTGGAAGAATTCTATGGATCAATATATATTTCATCAAATGACTTTAACTTGGTTAAACGGAGGATTTACTAATTTAGATGGGGGTGCCATGTTTGGTGTAGTTCCTAAAGCCTTATGGTCAAAAAAGTATCCTGTAAATGAGTTAAATCATATAGACCTAAGCACTGATCCAATTCTAATCCAATTTGAAGATAAAAATCTACTTATTGATACAGGTGTTGGATTTAATAAAATGACAGATAGACAGTTAAGAAATAATGGTGTAATAAGTCAATCCCAGTTAGAAGATTCTTTGGCTAAAGTAGGGTTACTCTCAGATGATATTGATTATGTACTCATGACACATATGCATGCTGATCATGCAGCTGGACTTACTAAATTTGAAAACGAGCAATTAGTTTCCACTTTTCCAAATGCAAAAATCATAATGTCTGCAATAGAGTGGGAAGAAGTTCAACATCCGAATATTCGTTCGAAAAATACATATTGGAAAGAAAACTGGGAACCAATTCAACACCAAGTGTTAACTTTTGATGATGAAGTTGAGGTTCTACCTGGAATCAAGATGATTCATACTGGAGGTCACAGTGCGGGGCATAGTATTATTAAACTTATTCAAAATGATGAGACGCTTATACATATGGCTGATATCATGCCAACACATGCTCATCAAAATCCATTATGGGTGTTAGCCTTCGATGACTACCCAATGTCGTCCATCTATGCAAAAGAAAAAATTATGAAAGATGCATTAGCAAATGGACATGGTTTTATTTTTTACCACGACGCTTTATACCGCCTCATAAAATGGGATGAAACCGGCAAAGAAATTATCGAAAAGATAGCCCGGATAAGTTAGAGAATTAAAGGAATATGTTGCTGTTGATATTCCGTAAAACAGCTGCGCTTTCCGTGGGCGAGCGTCGAGTCTCCGCCGGTTTGCACTATATCACAACTTAGCAAGCAGGGTTATATATTACTGTACATTTTGGTGATTGGTGTGAAAGACGGCGGAATCAGCGTGTCTAGGTGAGACCCCACAGCGAAATAAAAGGAACGAAGACTAAGATCGTCACCTCCCGTGGCAACGCTTTCGTGACCAACTTCCTGTTGGCCTGAGGAGGCTAACGGGTTGCCTGCGGGAAGCGTCCGTCTGTTTCTGTTCCTGCATCGCTTTGCTAGCTTCGAAACATGAAAGTGCGTTGTAACGAAAATCAACGATATAGTATAACAGAGCTAAAGAAATAGAAGCGATCCCGCTGAAATGGGGATCGCTTCTATTTAGATTTTGATTAACTCTACGATCGATCCTGTTCGGGCATCAGCAAAAAATTCGAATTGCTCCATTTCGCCTTCATTCACTCTAGAAATACCACCTCGATAAACATCTGTTAAAATGCCTTGTCGATTAAATGCTTCCGTCTTCATATAAATCCAAGAACCGTCAATAGGCCCTTCTTTCTTAAAAGTTTGTTTAACTCCGTGGAGCACAAATTCTGCTGGTTTCAACGGTTCAATTCGTTTTGCAACTTCGCGAATTAATAGGCCCGCAGCAATTCCAGTGGTGAATCCTATAAATAAATCACGTGTTTTCATTTGACCAGCCTCCTATGCAAATTGTAGTATCAGTTTACCATAAGATACGCTTATTCACTCCGAAAAAGAATGTGTTGAATAATTCGGAAAGCGAAAGAAAGGGGTGGAAATAGTTAAAGAAGTCATCTACAATATTAAGGACTGTACGTTATTAGGAGGCTATAAAAGTGAATACAGAAACCCTTCAATTATTTAAAACACTAACTGAACTTCCAGGTGCACCTGGAAATGAGCATGCAATGAGAAAGTTTATGAAAAGTGAACTTGAAAAATATTCAGATGAAATCATTCAAGACCGTCTTGGTGGAATTTTTGGTGTTAAAAAAGGAGATGACCAAGGACCCAAAATTATGGTGGCAGGTCATATGGATGAAGTCGGATTTATGGTGACACAAATCACGGAGAATGGAATGATTCGCTTCCAACCGTTAGGTGGCTGGTGGAGTCAGGTTCTTTTGGCGCAAAGAGTAGAGATTATTACAGACAATGGGCCAGTTGTTGGAGTGGTCGGATCTATTCCTCCCCACTTATTAACCGATGAGGTCCGTAACAAACCAATGGATATTAAGAATATGTTAATTGATATTGGCGCTGATGATTTAGAAGATGCTAAGAAAATAGGAATCCGACCAGGGCAACAAATTGTTCCAGTATGTCTATTTACACCTATGGCGAATGAAAAGAAGATTTTAGCAAAAGCTTGGGATAACCGTTATGGTTGTGGACTAGCGATTGAGTTATTAAAAGAAATAAAAAATGAAACTTTACCTAACACTTTATATTCAGGCGCAAATGTAATGGAAGAAGTGGGTCTTCGAGGAGCACAAGCGGCAGCAACAATGATTAAGCCAGATTTGTTTTTTGCTTTAGACGCAAGTGCAGCAAATGATATGTCTGGATCGAAAGCTGAATTTGGTCAGCTTGGCAAAGGTGCACTCTTACGTATATTTGACAAATCCATGGTAACTCACCGTGGAATGAGAGAATTTGTATTAGATACAGCTGAAACTCACAATATTCCATATCAGTACTTCATCGCTCAAGGTGGAACAGATGCTGGCCGAGTTCATATGTCAAATGAAGGTGTTCCTAGCGCTGTAATTGGTATCTGTTCTAGATATATTCATACTTCAGGTTCAATCATTCATACAGATGATTATGCTGCAGCAAAAGAGCTGATTATTAAATTGGTCAAGTCCGCGGATCGTACAACCTTAGAAACAATACATCAAAATGTTTAAAAAGGAGCCTCAAGAGGCTCCTTTTCTCACGTTGATGTTAGATGAGTGGAGGTCATAAGTTGAAAATTGGAATCGGAACGAAAAACACTGCAAAAACTTCAGCAGTAAAGCGATTATGTCAATTACACTTTCAAAACCCATTAATATACGAGTTCAAAGCAAATTCTCTAGTATCTGAACAACCTTTAAGCGATGAGGAAACACTTTTGGGCGCAAAAAACAGAGCATTGCATGTCCTTGAACTCTCTGATGTTCAACTCGCATTTGGACTTGAAGGAGGCGTAAAGGAAATGAATGGTCAAATGTACATTTGCAATTGGGGTGCTCTAGCTTTAAGAGATGGCACGGTTTTTATTGCGGGTGGGGCGCAAATTCCTTTACCAGAAGAAGTGGCAAAATCTATTCGTGAAGGTTTAGAACTTGGTCCTACAATGGAAGTGTATACTCAGAGAGTGGGAATTAGTCATTCCGAAGGAGCAGTTGGGATTTTTACAGAAGGATTAGTAAACAGACAAGAAATGTTTGAACATATCCTTAAAATGTTGATTGGACAATACAAACGTTCCCTAACCTTTACATGATACGCTTGAGTTGCAACCGTTACCGAACCATATTAAAATAGGAGATATTGCGTATTTTGAATGGAGGAAAGATAATGAATCGAAGTTGGTTGCGGATTTTACTCGCACCTCTCGTTATAATAAGTTTAGTTGGATGTTCAGCTTCTTTAGAGAATCAAACAGAAGATGGTATTGAAGAAGCTAAAGAAGTATTTCAAGGAGAAACCATTAAGCCAAATGAACAATTCGAAAAGGTTCAATTCTATGTTCCAGGTGGCTTTGATATACTAGAGGAATCTGATGAATCAAATATAGTCCTATCTGACGATCAAGACTCATTTGTATTATTCATTAATCCAAATGAAAAACAAGATAGTCATTTGTTTTATGATTTATTGCTTGCAGAAAAGAAAGACATGATTTTGGCTGAAAAAACTTTTGAACAAAATGGGCGATTCGGATTTGTAGCGTTATTGCCATCAGGGAAAGAGCATTTTGAAATCATTGTAAGTAGTGGTGGCTATAAATTATCAACTATTTCTGATAAAAATAAAATTGCTGATAATATGCAACAAATGATGGAAATTGTACGTTCTGTTAAAATCGAAAAATAACGGGGGTTTGATGAATGAAAAAATTAGAATCAGTGGAACAATTTAATGATTTAAAACACTCGTCATCGGTCGTATTTCTTTTTACAGCGGGCTGGTGTCCAGATTGTCATTTCATCGATCCATTTATGCCTGAGATTGAGCAAACCTTCAATGAGCTTGAATTCGTTTCAGTTGACCGTGATCAATTCATCGATATATGTGCTGAGCATGATATTTATGGCATACCCAGTTTTTTAGTTTACAAAAATGGACTGGAAGCGGGAAGATTTGTTAATAAAGATCGTAAGACGAAACAAGAAATCGAATAATTCTTAAAAGGAATTAAATAAATAAAGAACGGTTCCGCCTCCACGGTGTGAGCCGTTTACTTTTGTAAAAGGATGTGAAAATATGACTTCAGAACAATTAGTTGAGCGTTTAAAATTAAAATTATCCAATCCAAGCTTTACTTGGCAATTTGATAAAAAGACAGATCGACTTCGGTTAGATCACGCTGAATTGAAAAAGGGTATGGATATTTCTTTACCCGAAATTTTAGCTAAATATGAAGTGAAAAAAGAACAAGCGATTGATGAAGTAGTTTATACGATTAGCCAAACATTTGAAGCTATGGAAATGGAAGCAAAAGGACTTATTCAAACAAATCATTCCATTTTTCCGGTTATTCGATCAACCTCATTTCCCACAAAATCGAATGATGGCGAACTTTTTGTTGTTTCTGATCATACAGCAGAGACAAGAATTTATTATGCATTAGATTTAGGGAATACGTACCGATTAATTGATCGTAAAATGATGGAGGATTTAAAACTTTCTGAAACACTTATTAAAGAAACTGCTCGTTTCCAAGTTAGAAAATTATCAATAGAATTAAAAGAGGATCATGTAGCAGGCAATATTTTTTACTTCTTAAATGTTAATGATGGATACGATGCTAGCCGCATATTAAATGAATTGTTTTTAAAAGAAATGGAAGCCAAAATTGAGGGGGATATGACTCTTTCCGTCCCTCATCAAGACGTATTGATTATCGGAGATATTCGAAATGAAGTAGGTTATGATGTGCTCGCACAGATGACAATGCATTTCTTTACCGTAGGTACAGTTCCTGTAACATCATTATCGTTCTTGTATGAAAATGGAGAGTTAGAGCCAATATTTATCATGGCAAAAAACCGAATCGAAAAGGAGAACAATAATAAATGAATATGTTTTATAACACACAAGGAA
>JBEVEQ010000271.1:0-3569 GCA_040512715.1 Paenisporosarcina sp.
TTAATAATATCGATATAAATTTTTAATAAGTTTTAGTTTAATATTTTGTCAATAATCCTCTTAGTAATGAATTAATTCGTTGTTAACTAATAAAAACGACACTCGTCATGGCAATAATCACAAACAAACTTAAAAAAGCACCAATCGTTAATGCGAACGGTTTTAAAGATAGGTATAAAGGCAAGCTCTCCAGTTGCAATAGCTCTCTTACAATCATGAAAAAGAACTTCGAGAAGGCAAAACCAAACAAAATACCTGTTGCGATTGAAAAAGCACCTATAAGCATCGTTTCTAAAAAAACAAGACGATTTAACTGCTTCTTTTCCATTCCTAAAAGGAGCAACAATCCAAATTCCTTCGACCGAGCTTGTAAAAATGCACTCATGGAATAAAACAAAAAGAACAAAGTAAAAATGTATAAAATGACTTCTGCAACAATCATCCCAGTGGCCGCAAAACCACCGAAAAATTCATCATCAATTTTCGGATGAAAGAGTAGCATGGAATACATAAAGAAAACCATGACAGAGAACATACTAGCCATGAAAAAGGCTGCGTAAATTCGCCGGTTCCGAATAACATTATGGTAAGCGAATTGTCGAAAGGTCATGGACATTGCCTCCAAGAAGCGATAAAACATTTAAAATGCGTTGGAAAAATGTCTGCCTACGTTCATCGCTATATATCTCATTAAAAAATTCACCATCTTTAATAAATATCACACGATCACAATAGCTTGCTGCTATAGGATCATGAGTTACAACCAGAATCGTTGTATTTTGCTCTCGATTCACTTTCATTAATAATTCCATGACGTCACGAGATGCTTTTGAGTCTAAATTCCCTGTTGGTTCATCCGCTAAAATAATCGCTGGTCGATGAATAAGTGCTCGACCAATGGCTGTACGTTGTGCTTGCCCACCGGAAATCTCATTCGGACGCTTGGTTAAGATATTTTGCAAGGCTAGTTTAGTAGAAATGTCGATTAATCTCGTTTTCATTTCGTCAACTGAATGCCCATCTAGAGTTAAGGGCAATATCATATTTTCCTCAACCGTTAGCATTTGCATCAAATTAAAGTCTTGAAAAACAAATCCGAGCTGTCTCCGTCGAAATAGAGCCAGCTCGTTTTTCGTCATTTCTTCAGGACGCATCCCATCAATTGTAAGATAACCAGAAGTTGCCGTATCAATGGTGGAAATGAGATTTAACAAGGTCGTCTTACCACTACCTGACGGACCCATCACAGCAACAAATTCCCCTTTGTTCACTTCAAAACTTAATTGATTTAATGCTCTATGAGTCACTTTCCCTTCATAGACCTTCGTCACATCTTCCATTTTCAATATGGGCATCTTCTAGTTCACCTCTCTTTATGGAATCTTGATTTTTAAATAAAACAGAAATGGTTGTTCCACATTTGGACTCTGATTCAATTCTTAATTCATGACCCAGCTTCTCGCATATTTCTTTAGCTAAGTATAAGCCCATTCCTGTACTTTCCCCTGTTCTCCGACCATTTTCACCTGTGAAAAAGGCTTTAGTTACACGTGGCAAGTCAGCAGTAGGGATACCAATGCCTTCATCCTTCACTGATAACAACACATTGCCCTCTTGACAACTTGCATCAATATAGACTTTTTTACCTTCTTCAAATGTATATTTAACGGCGTTCGTAATAAATTGACTCAGAACAAAACGCATCCATTTCACATCAGTGGTTACAACATATTTTTCGTCAATTGAAATGACGGGATAAACATGATGGGTAATGAATAATCTTTTATGTTCAGATACCACTTCGGAAACTAATTGTTTAATTTGAATTTGCTCAACCTGCATATCTTGCTCAAATGTATCGATTCTTGCATTTATTAACACTGAATCTAATCCGCGTTTCAAACGATCAATTTCTTCTTGCAAGCTCTTTTTATCCACTTCTCCATCCTCTTGAAGCAAGAGCTCTGCCACAGATAGAGGTGTTTTCATTTGATGAACCCATTGATTCATGAATTGTAAGTGTCGATTTTGATTAGCATAGAGAGCTTGAACTTCATTCTGATAAAGTCGATACAGACTTTGACTAAAGATTTCTACTTGTTCTTGTTCAGGTGATTTCGCATTTTGTTGCAAAGCGGCTTCCATTTCGATTGGCTGTGACAGTATTTTTTGGTAAAAAGAATATCGTTTAACATACCGACCTAATAAAAAGGACAAAATCAGAATGGTACTAATGACGATGGAATAGATACCCGTATCTATATTTCGAAATCCATCTAGCCAATATAACGACATGATAAAGAGAACTAAAATAAACTGAAACAGCACATACCCCAAATGCTCTTTCATAAAGAGTCGAATATTCATGACGATTCCTCTTTGCTAAGTACAAACCGATAACCTGCTCCTCGGACCGTTTCAATCGTGGAAGTCACACCATAATCCTGTAGTTTCTTTCGTACACGAGTCATGTTTACGTTTAATGTATTCTCATCTACAAAAGCTTGATCATCCCATAACTCTTCTAGAAGTTGCTCTCGTGTCACTACTTTTGGGGATTGTTCCATAAGCAGTTCAAGGATGGTACACTCCCTTTTTTGCAAAGGAATTTCCAGTGTTTTTGTATGTAATTCCATTCTCTCTAAATATAAGCATAACTTGCCAAGTTTTATTGTTCGTTCTTCTTGTTTTGCTGCATACTCTCCGTAAGTGCGTCGTAAATGACTTCTAATTTTGGCTAGGACGATTTCATAATGGAAAGGTTTCGTGATGAAATCATCCCCTCCATTTTCGAGTGCAAAAACTTGATCCATATCCCCAGATCTTGCAGAAATAAAAATGATGGGACAGGTTGTTTTCAATCGAAACTGACGGCACCAATAATAACCATCGTAAGAAGGTAAATTAATATCGAGTAAAATGAGATGTGGATCAAATGCTTCAAACTCTTCCATGACATTTTCGAAGTCATCAACCGTTTTTACTTCATAATGATATTTGCGCAACGTATCGGCAAGTAGCGAGGCAATTTTACGATCATCTTCAACAATATAAATACGATGTGTCGTCATTTCTGCCTCCCCCTTCACTCTTTTTCTTTATTCTACCAAGAAAAGCCAAAAGCGCCAAACTAGCTCTACTCCGACTCAGAAAGAAACAATCTGAAGTATAGGTGCTAGCCGGAGCTAAACAAAGAGCCTGACCTAAGTCAGACTCTTTTGTAAATCTTAATAAACTAATTGTAAAAATTCTTCTTTTGTAATTCCACCTAAATAAGTGGTGATGTCAATATCACCTAATCTGTCAGCAATTGCCGATTTTTCATAAGTGGAACCGATTAGCAATTTTTCAATATCAGCGACATCTCCAACACCGAAGAAATCACCATAAATATGAGCATCCTCAATGACACCGTTTTTCACTTGAAGTCGCACATCTATACCACCTACTGGGTATCGTTCAGAATGGGACATATTAAATGCTGGTGATTTCCCATAATTCCATTCCCAATTCGCATAACGCTCTTTGGATAAAGCATGGATATTTCCCCAATCTTCTTCTGTTAACTC
>JBEVEQ010000274.1:0-7122 GCA_040512715.1 Paenisporosarcina sp.
TCTGAATGAAGACTATACCATTCATTTAAAAGGTGCTAGACATCCTATGCTAAAAGGGCATGCTGTTCCGCTTTCTTTACAGTTTGGAGAGAACGATCGAGCCCTAGTAATTACAGGTCCGAATACTGGAGGAAAGACGGTTGCGCTTAAAACAATTGGATTGTTAACCATGATGGCACAAACCGGCTTGTATATTCCTGCAGAAAAAGGAAGTACCCTACACGTTTTTCAAAAGATTTTCGTAGATATTGGGGATGGTCAAAGCATTGAAGCTAACTTAAGTACATTCAGTTCACGTCTCGTTAATATTATTGAGATTTTGAAATCAACCGATTATCGCTCACTCGTGCTACTCGATGAGTTGGGTTCAGGAACAGACCCAAGCGAAGGGATGGCTTTAGCAATAGTCATTCTTGAACAGCTTTATGAGAAAGGTGCGACACTTTTTGCCACAACACACTACAGTGAAATGAAGGACTTTGCCGATCAGAAAGACGGCTTTTTAAACGGTTCCATGGAATTCGATCTCGAAACCTTGCGACCAACTTATCGTCTACTATTGGGACAAAGCGGAAAAAGTCAGGCATTTGATATTGCTTTGAAGCTAGGGTTACACCCAGAATTAATTAGAAAAGCACATCTGATTTCGTACAAGAATGCTCAACCATTTTCAAGTTCACTTAATGAAGAAAGCTTGAAGGATCTTCATTATGTAAAACAAATAACAACCTATAAATATGAAAGAAACCTTCGAGGAGAAGATCTAGAAGAAAAGGTTCCCCTATTTGAGCAAGGAGACAATGTGAAAATAACAGTGACAAATGAAACGGGAATCGTTTATAAAGGTCCTAATAGTACCGGGAATTATATTGTGCAAGTGAAAGGTGAAAAGAAAGAATTTAACCATAAACGATTACAACTTCATATTAAAAAAAGTGAACTTTATCCAGAGGATTATGACTTTGATATCGTATTTAAATCTAAGGAATACCGCAAAGTGAAAAATCAGTTCAATCGAAAGCATGTCGAAGGTTTGATACTGGAAAATGAGGAATAAAGAACGTGCAAAATAAGAAATAATACAACATATTGTGTCGAAAAATAAATGCAACACTATATATTGATATTTGTACCTCGGAAACATATAATATATGTAAGAATTAAAGTATGTAATAACAAAGCTAAATAACTTCTTAGTTAAACTTCTCAGCAATGGGTAACCCAGTTTTAATTTACCTTAAAGTATGTGCTCACAAAATCATATGGGTATGGGGGATGGGATTATGAAGTTGATATCATTGAACAAGAGAAGCGTAACAGTAATGCAAATAAACATTAAAAAAATAGAAATGATGCAGAAGGCAAAACGTTATGGCAGGACACATCCTTCTGTTGTAAAGTGTAGTCAACAATTAGATGTGTTATTGAACCAATATCAAGGTATTCACGTATACAATCGTGTCGTTTAACTATCTCTACTCAAAAGTTAAGGCAGAAGAATGGGCGATGAGCCTTATCTTCTGCCTTTTGTTTTTATAATAAAGTTTCTTTAGGTTCACGTGCAAATCGAATATATACTACAAAGAACAACCCCGCACTAAGTAAACGCAATCCTGAATTTAAGTACATCGCTGTTTCGACACCCCAAGAATTTAATAACCAAATGCCCACTTGAGGAGCTAGGAAAGCAACCAAGGCCAACAGAACATTATACGTAGTGATACAGTATGTACGTGATGCCTCAGGAGACTGCTCAAGTAAGAGGTTAAACAGCAACAGTACGACCCCTGAAAGGAAAAAGCCAGACATCGTTTGCACAATCGTTAAATAATACAAATTGGTCGATAACACCGTCAAAAATGGAGTACTTGCCATTCCGATTGCAGCCCAAACGAAAACACGTACATTCGATTGACGCTCCGCCCATTTTTTCCAAAGTGGAAACGTTAAAATTTGCATAAGCATATTTCCCACTGAAAACATACTGATCCAAAAAATCGTCGCCCCCACAACTCGAACATGGTAAATATTAAAAATTCCCCATGCCATTTGCCAAGCAAAATTGAAGAATAAAGCTGCCGCTAAAAACCATACAAAGCTCGAGTGTTTAAAAATAGACCAATCCATCAATTTCTTTTTAACCAATGGACCTCCTCCATGAGTAGGTGGCTCATCATGCTTCATTAATATAAATGCTTCTAATAATCCAAAGCCAAATGCAATGGCAAATAAAATCTGATACGCTGTTACATTTTCAGATTCATCTTTCATAACAATTCCTATAAGTAAGGTTGATACTAATCCAACCATTGTTAATAATCGATTACGGTCACTAAAAAACTCACCACGTCTGGATTCACTTATCATCCCGCTAATCAAGGTTTGCCAACCAATATTGGCCACAGTATTCGGTACACTCATTAATGCCACAATAAGCAGGAATGCCCAAGATTGCATTGATTCAGAAGGAATATACACCACAAAGACGATAAACAAAAACATGATGCGTGCGAATAGAATGGATAGAGCGACAAGCTTCTTATGCTCGTGTGCCCGATTTAGTAAAATGGCAGCGGGTATCGTCATTAATAAAGCCACCAGAGGAGGAAGGGAACTGATTAAGCCAACCTGATAATTCGTTGCGCTCAGAATGGTAATCGCAAAAATTGGAAAAAAGTTATTTGAAAAATTCATCGCCACTGTCGAAGCCATGCCGTAATATATACTGATTTTTTCATTATAAGGTCGCATATTACTCTCCGCATAATTTCATAAATTTGATGATACGCTTTGAATTATATACCTGTTATGGAAGAAAACAAGTCCTTTGTGACTCGAAATTTTCGCGTCAGTAATATTAGTTGAATGGACCTATGACAAAGCTACGTAAGTTATGTTTTCTCCACTTGTTGGCATGTATTCAACAATTGGTTGTGGGCATTCACTAACTCACTGGTGCTATTCTCGAATTCGAAGTCGATATTCTCAATTTCATCGACATCATTTAATAATTCGTTCCATTCAAAGAAAAAGAGTTATCAGCTCCCCTCTAAATTTAGGGTCCCGATAACTCTTTTTTATTATTGCCCATGTTACGAAGCTAGCAAAGCGATACAGAAGCAGAAGTTTCTGGCAGACTACTACCTATTTAAACATCGTTTAACAGAACCTTATTAGTAATAGAATAACTATTGTACTCGTGCAAATCCGAAGCCTGATGCATAGTCGTCACCAGTTGTTGCGCCAATCCCGCCTTTGATATCGTAACTTTTTGCACGATTTTGTAGGTTGGCACGTAAAGTGGCATTTGACCAGCTAGGATTTTGAGACCAAATTTTTGATGCTAATCCAGCAACGTGAGGAGTTGCCATAGAAGTACCACTAATTGTATTGTATCCACCATTATTCCAAGTTGAATAAATTGCTGCACCAGGTGCTGAAATTTCTACATCTCCTTGGTTAATGACATAGTCACCATCTGTAGAAGCATATCCACGAGAAGAAAAGTCAGCAACTCGGTAAGTACCATTTTGTTGAACATTTTCAAGTGCCGCAACGGCTACTGCGTTAACAAGAGCACCAGGGTAACCAATAGATCCTTGATTTGGACCTGCATTACCAGCAGCTGCTACCACAAGAACACCTTTGTTATATGCATAAGTCACAGCGCTTGATATCAAACTATCATTACTAGCAGAACCTAAAGACATATTAATAACTGTTTTTGTACCAGTTGCTGTAGCTTGGTCTGCCGCATGGCGAATCGCTGCAGCGATATCATCAGAGTATCCTGATCCGTTATCACCAAGTACTTTGTATGCCCATAAATCTGAATCTGGTGCAACTCCGTAAATACCTGCTCCGTCATCCCCGCCATCAGCTAACGCCGATCCTGCGACATGTGTTCCATGACCATTGGCATCATTACATACACCATTTACTAGTGCAGTAGCTTGCGAGAAGTCTTTACATTGTTCCACTGTATTCTCTAAATCATAGTGATTTACGTTAACTCCAGTATCAAGAACAGCGATGTTAATACCTTGACCACCTGAAGTTGTCGTCTGACTACTATTGTTATAAATTGCTTTAATTCCCCATGGTGTTTGGTGGGAAGGATATTCAGCAACCGTTGCTTCGAACTGTTTCGCTCGAACATTTGTATCAAGGACTACTTTTTGAACTTTTGTCACCGTAATATTTTTGTCTTTTTGTAGTGCTTCAAATTGTTTTTCGTTCATTTCTGTTGAGAAACCATTTTCTGTTAGTTCCCAGCGCGCTTTGTGTTTGCCTTTTAAGGAAGATTTGGTTGATGAATCAGAAGCTTCCACATAAACTCGGAATTTCTCGTCTCCATCATTACTTGTTTTGGCTGCATTTGCACCAATTGTTGGCATTGCAAGACTTGCAGTAAGTAAAACGCTCATCAAGATTTTTTTCGACTTGGTCATTTGTGTGCTCCTTTTTCTTGTGTATTTTTCTTGCTAAACCAAATCTAGCACACAATATGAATTTTGATTATTGGGAAAATTAAATCTAAATCCTCTTATATTCTATCGAAGTGCAAATGATTTTTATTTCGTGATAATTTAATAAAAATTGAGAAAATAGACATCTGTACGTATAATGAGTCTACAAACTTTGTGAGTAGGTGAAGACATGCAAATAGGCTCATTAATTAAATATCATCGAACAAAACAGAAGATGACACAAAGTGAACTTGCTGAAGGAATATGCTCAGTACCGCACTTGAGTAAAATAGAGAACAACAGCAAGGAAGCCAATATTGAGACCATTCGATTGGTTCTCGATCGATTAGAAATAAATCTTCAGGATGTTGAAGAGAGTGAAGTGAAAGTAGAAGCACTACTGAATCAACTACTTCAAAATATGCTCTATCTTGAAACTGAAAAAGCAGAAAATACATATCGAGAGCTACAGGCATACAAAGAAATGGCACCTTTCACCAAACACATATACCTACATGAAATTTACAAATTAAGATATTACTTATTCACTAAAGACCTAGAAATTGCTGATGAGCAGATAAAATGGCTCAATGCTCAACGACAAAATTTTTCCCAACATGAAGGCTATTTACTTTCCTATTTTACTGGGATATTTTTAATCTTAAGGGGGAAATATGAGGAAGCGGATGAGAAAATCTCAGCCATACTTCAAGAGTATTATGAAACGAATACATTCGAAGGAGAAATCTATTATCATCTTGCGCTGGTTAAAGGGTATATGTATCAATCCGGTCATGCGATTAATTATGGAAAGAAAGCATTGAACTTTTTCAAAGATCAGTTCAATTTCAAAAGAATTCTCCATGTTCAAATGTCTTTAGCCATCAATTACTCGCAATCCAAAATCTATGATGAGGCTTTGGACAATTATCAACATCTTGTAAGGAACACAGAAATGCTGAAAGAGACTGCCCTATTGCCTCATATTTATCACAACATGGGTGATTTAAGACATCGTATGGGTGATTATGAACAAGCTCTACATTATTTCAAGAAGAGCGCGGTCATCTTCCAAGAAAGAACTGAAAACTATCTTCTTTGTTTATACAATTTAGCTTTGACCGAGTTCAAACTAGAAAAATGGGATGATAGTAAAATCAGCTTCACTTTATTAAATAAAGAAGCAAAAGAAATGAAAGTCTCGCCTTACCAACTTTATTCATCGTACTATTTGTTTCTTTTAAATGATAAAAAACAAAAAGCCATGACTTTCTTAGAAGAAAAGATACTTCCTTCTATAGAAAAGGCTGACGAACAAAAAGAGTTTTATCGATACTTTAGTAAGATTCTTGCGGAGTATTATAAAAACGAAGGTAAATATGAAAAAGCAGTTAAATACATTTTATAAGGAGTGTTTTTGATGAAAAAAACTTTGATTTTATTATTGATTATCGGTTTTGCGAGTTTGGTTAGCAACGATGTTAGCGCAGTTTTAGCTGCAGAACCTACTGAAACTCAAGATACTGTAGCGATTCGTCCTCCAGTTTGACCCCATAATTTAATGAAAAAACTCCCGAGAATGCATTATTCTCGGGAGTTTTAAATTGTAGATAATTACAAAATGTAGATTTCCATTGCGGCGGACGCTTTCCGCGGGCGGTCAGTGAGCCTCCTCGTCGCAAGCGTCTGCGGGGTCTCACCTGGAACGCTTTTCCCGTCGGAGTCGCCGCCTTCATTCCAATCAACTGAAATCGCTGTAAATATAATAATATGTTTTTTTATAAATGAAAATCAACAGTATTATCTTAGCTTTAGAAAGCTATATTCGTTTTTGTTTCATCAGAACTATACTTCATAAAGTATGGTTGAATTAGCATGGCAAGTAGACCTGTTACTATAATTAACGTGATGGATACTAGAAGTGACAATGAACTAATGGTTGAAATAAAACCAGCGATAGGTATCAGCATAACAATCATTGATCCCATTAATCTTGAACGGAATGTAATTCGATTTTCTGTTCCACAAGTAGGGCAAATAATTGGTCGATAGAATAAACTCATTGATTTAAATACTTGGCCCCAAGAAAATGTAGTTTGACATTGATCACATTTTGGTAAGCCCATATGACACCTCTTCTATTCTGCAAATTTTCTTTCAACAAAACTCCAAACAATGAAAATTAAAATAGCCACTCCCATTACTAACAGAGACGCATTAAATGCAAAGTTGAAATCCATCTCGGAAACATAACGTGACTCAATACCGCCTTGATCTCTTATTTCATAACTTATTACTTCATAATCCATCAGAACAAAAGATATGATCAAGCCGATGATTATTCCACCTAGTATAGAAAATGAAAATTTTCTCATATTATGTACTCCTATATTCAAGCTTTATCTGGTGAATTAGATCTTTATGATCAGTCGTTTTCATATGATTAAAACCCTACAAGCTAATTTCTTCAACGGAAGAAAGTCGTAATCTGTCTCGTAATCGATGAATAACAAACCAAATCATTGTCGCACTGATAATAAGCACCCCAAATTTTAAAGGAATATGAGTGTATAAATCAGCTTTTGAGTTTAATAATAGCCATTCAGGCCATGTGGGATTTATGTAAGCCATAATTATGGCGAAGGAATTATTA
>JBEVEQ010000301.1:0-4051 GCA_040512715.1 Paenisporosarcina sp.
CCATCGCGCGAAGAGTGGGCTTCTTTTGGTGGAGATGTCCCGAAATAAAGAACGTTTAACGATCAGTATATTCATTGAAAAGGAAGCGTGCAATTTCCGTGGAATGACGGATGTCCGTAGGAAAGGGCACGTAGTCCCTAGATAAAAATCAGCATATATCTACAGTCTGAACCAACTTCTAAAAAGAAGTTGGTTCAGAGCGTTGACAAAAGCTATTTATCATTGAAAAAAATTTTTTTAATTCAACACATTCAAAAATGAAATCGATATAACAATCATGTAAAATTAGGTAAAAAGAGTTAGTCAAATAGAGAGAGACGGTGTCAACGTGTGTGCAAATAACGGCAATCGATTAATGTTACTTTTTGCTTATTTAACTGTTTTATTAGCAGGTATAATTTGGTTTATCCATTCAATACTTGGATTTGGACAAAGTGTTTCGCTTTTACTACGAAATGATGTTATGAGTACAATGGATCAAAATATATTTGTTCTTTTAGCAATCATCACGGTTGGTCTGTTGGTTGTTTCAACTAGCATCTATAAAAAAAGTCCTGATAGCAACGTATTTAAATTACTCATTACCTTGACGCTTACTCATGGTTCAATGTTAATTATTGCATCTGGAGACGGCTGGGTTGAGTACCATTTTTCAATTTTTATGGTCATCGCGTTAATTGCTTATTTTGGTTCCATTCCGCTAATTGCAATAAGCACCGCTATTTTTGCTGTTCACCATTTTGGTGGGTATTTCCTATTCCCTATATTGTTATGTGGAACTGAGAACTACGCTTTTCCTCTGCTAATGATCCATGCAGTGTTTTTAATTTTAACAGCGCGAGCAAACGTCACGTTGGTTTATAGTAGTAATCAGAGTGAGAGACAATATGGGCATGAACAGAAACAAAATCGAGTACGATTTAATTCCATTGTGTCACAGTTGAAGGATTCGTCACGTGCGCTTCAACATATTGCTAGTGGTATCATGGCAGGCGCGGAACAAACAAAGGATATCAGTCAAGAGGTTGCCGCTTCGATCCAACAATGGTCGGATGGTTCGACAAATCAATTAGAAAATAATACGAAGAGTTTAGCAGAACTTAATCAATTAACACAAGCTGCAGAATCCATGCAACAATATACCAAACAGCTTACTAATCAAATGGAGCAAGTGGATTCAAGTGTGACAAACGGACAATCATCTATTGATCAAACAATGGAGCAAATAAAACAAGTTTCACTGATGTCGACAGATATTCAATCCGAAATTCATTTATTTAAAAATAAAATGAACGAAATCGGAAATTTTGTATCCTCCATTCGGCAAATTTCAGATCAGACAAATTTACTAGCCTTAAATGCTTCCATAGAAGCAGCCCGAGCTGGTGAAGCAGGAAAAGGTTTTGCAGTAGTCGCAGAAGAAGTACGAAAACTTGCAAGCCAATCTGAAGCAACTACTAAACAAATTGACCAAGTTGTTCAAGATATTGATATCAAAACAGCCACAATTTCGGAGATGGTGGACAAAGAATTAAGAGAAGTTGCTGATAGTGAACACAAAATGGAAGAAACCAACCGCTCGTTCAATACGATTAAACATTCTGTAACACTTGTTGAACAACATGTGAAATCGTTAACAGTTGTATCTAATACCCTTCGATCGCAAGAAGACATGATTCGAACAACCCTAGACTTATCCAAAACATATACGACGCAGGGACTCAATCATGCAAGGACAATTACAGGCACGACACATCAGCAGGTAGCATCGGCAGGAGAATCAATTACCATGGCGGAAAATCTAGAACAATTAACTGCTAGTTTAAGTGAACTCACTCAAAAAATTGAATCTTTTGAACGAATGTAAAAAACAGCCGAGATGCTTTGAGCAATCTCGAATAAAATATCGTTTAGGAAACATTTTGGAAAACTTAATAATAAAAGTAGAAAAGATGCAAAAATGGAGAAATGTTTTTACTGCAATGAGCCATGTAGTAGCTTCTGCAATTCTCATTCTATCCCTGCATTTTTCCTTAGAAGCATTGCTGTTGATGGTGACTTATACACTAACAATAAATTGGTAAACATACCACGTTTGGACGACGGTAAGGGTGTAAAACAATCAGGTACTTTTCACTTGATTTGCAGAGATTGTGATAGTCGTATCTTTAGTGATTATGAAAATCCAGATAATTATACCGAGCAACCTACTTCAAAAATGATAGCCTAAATTGCTATGAAAAATCATTTGAAAAGTATAAGCAAGAGGACTTTTGAAATTTCCTTATATAATAGTATGAAAGAAACTTATTATTTACCAGAAGCATTTTCTAATCAGAGACAAACTGTTAACGAGTTAGACTTACAAGAATACATTGAAGAATTCAAAAAAGCGAAAAGAATAGATGAAAAAGGATGGGATAATGAATATTATTTATTTCATCATCAAATATTAGATTATGTTGTGCCGATCGCTGCGCTTCAAAAATGAAAAATGTTCCTAATCTGCTTTCAGAAGAATTTAAAGTTCGATAATAAGTTATGTATATAAAAGAAAAAAGGCTGTTGAACCTTCTATAGTTCAACAGCTTTTTAAATTTTATATAAATACTTTTTCATATAAAGAAATATAATCTGTTGCAGAAACTATTATATGGTCCAAAACTCTATTCAATATCTTTGATAATCGTAACTAACGGGTGATTTCGTATTATAAGGATAACTAGTTTTTACTGGTTGACCTAATTTTTTTTAGATTTAATATATCAGTAGCCAGGGTAGGACGTACGGGTGCGGGAACAAAGTATCCACTGAAATAACGTTAATCTGGAATGTACTATTATCAATAGGATAACAATGTTAATCTATGTTAACATTACAAATATTTAGAATGAACAGTATGGAACTATTATAGGAGAGTCCTAAAATGAAAAAGAAAATGAACTATTTAATCTTACTTTTAACGACCATCTTTATGGTTGGTTGTACCAACGTAGAAGATGCATCCATTACAGATGGAGAAACAGATCCACAAGAAGTAACCTCAGTTAATACAAATAAAAATAGTGAAAAAGAAGTAGCTATCACTACGGTTGTTGATGAAAAAGTAGTAGAGGAAACACCAACCCAACCAAATAATGAACTGTTCTCGGGATACAAACTTATTGACGTTGATGGTGGTGATTTGTCTGGATATCGTGAACCTAACGTTGCCGTTGACATTGGTTATGGGAACCGTGAATATTGGGCATTTACTAATGAATATGGGCAACTAGTAAGTGTCCTTGCTGACGAAATCATTATACAAGATGACAGTAACGAACCTGTATTATCGTCTGGCAGATACTATTCTGATGAGGCAAGGGTTCCTGGCGTCGAAAGTGACGTTTTAGATGAAGGACATATAATTGCTGATTCTCTCGGAGGGGTATCGAATGCTTATAATATTACCCCTCAAAATAGTACGCTCAACCGAAATGGCGATCAAGCTTATATGGAAGACGTAATCCGTAGCGCAGGTGGAGCCACTAATTTTGAAGCAATTATCACATATCCGAATACGGAAACGCAGATTCCTTCAAGATATCAGTATACCTATACTTTAATGGGTAACGAGATCGTTGATAAATTTGACAACGTGAACCCTGATGAAGTAAACGCAGCTCTCGGTTTAACAGGTAGTGAGCCTTCTGATTCAACTAGTTCAAACACAAACGGTGATATTTCTAGCGTTGATACAAACGGTAATGGACAGGTGACGATTAAAGAAGCAAAAGCAGCAGGTTTTAGTATGCCAATAACGAGTGACCATTGGTTATACGCATATATGCAAGATAATGATGGGGACGGTATGGTAGGTGAGTAAATTCCTAGAATTTTGAGGCAAAATAAATGAACGAAAGAACATTTGCCTTGCATCTATTAAAAAGGTGCAAGGCATTTAAATATTTGTTAATCATTCAGGAGTTTGACACTTTGGTGCTTCTTCTCTATCCTCAACGTACTTTAAAAATCTCCCTACTCGTTCTTGTGATTCTTCAAGTGAGTTCGG
>JBEVEQ010000309.1:0-4017 GCA_040512715.1 Paenisporosarcina sp.
TCCAAACTTTTCTTCGAAACGGAATCGGTTGACACCTTCTACTTTTCTTAACCCTAAAAACATTTCTTCTTCCATTTGTTCAGTTTGCGTAACTTCATGCGTAGACTGTAATGGAAATTTATTGCCAGCAATAGTGTCTATATATTTTCTAATAGGACCAATATTGGCATATCGAATTCCATCCACATATCCATGAGCCCCTGCTCCAAATCCAGCATAATTAACGTTCTCCCAATACAAATTATTATGTTGTGAGTGATAACCGCTCTTTGCAAAATTACTAATTTCATATTGAAGAATACCTTTAGATTCCATTTCATTCATTAACCAGTCATACATATCTGCTTCTAAATCTTCACCTGGTAGAACCAATTTTCCTTTTGTCATTAAATTATAAAAAACTGTTTTAGGTTCAACAATTAGCGAATACGCAGAGTAATGAGGCAAGTCTAAATCTAATGCTTTTTGAAGCGTTTCCTTCCATTGTTCCATCGTTTGGCCCGGAAGACCATACATTAAATCAATACTAATGTTTTCGAATCCAATGTCTCTCGCCATTTGCAGGGTTTTATAGACATGCTCTGTTGTATGTGTTCTTCCCAAACGCACTAAAATATCCGCGTCAAAGCTTTGAACTCCTAGGCTTAATCGATTGATTCCATTCTTTTGCATGACGACTAACTTTTCATAAGTGAGTTCATCTGGGTTAGCTTCTGAAGTGAATTCTTGAAGATGATTGAGCGGAATATATTGTTTAATTAAATCGAACAATCTCTGAAGTTGTTCTGGACTCAATGCAGTGGGGGTTCCCCCGCCAAGAAAAATGGTATTAATATGTAATAGATGTTGGTATTTTTCAACAAACATTTTCATTTCCAAACCTAATGCTTCGATATAAGCATCTACCGGTTGATTTTTAAAGAAAACTTTGTTGAAATCACAGTAATTACAAATCTGATGGCAAAAAGGAATATGTATATAAACACCTTTAATCATAGTATCCTCTTCTTTCTTTTTTCCTCTGATAACTTTAATGTAAAAAATTAGGTCCTGCTAAACTTTGCTGTTGCTTTCCGTTACAGCGCCTTTTCATGTTTCGAAGCAAGCGTAGCGATGCATAAACAGGACGCTTTCCGCGGGCGGTCCGTGAAGCCAACAGGATGTTGGTCACGAAGGCGTTGCCACACGAGGTGGCCACCTAAGCCTTTGTTCCATTGCACTCACTGCGGGGTCTCGTCTGTCTCGCTTTCCCGCAGGAGTTGCGCAAATTTACGATTACTTTATACGTTTAGTTCGCATCCCATCATTTTAAATCGAGTCAGTGATGAGGTCGAGGAAAGACTTTAAGACATCCCCATTTTTATATCTGATTCAACACTTCCAATGATTCTAATACATGGTTTAGAAATTCTTCAATGTCCTCCATGTGGTCTTCATTAATTGGATGATTAAATGACACTTCAATGGTGTCTAAGTAGCTAGAGGAATCTTGTTCATACACGAAGCTTAAGGTTTGAGTTAGCTTCTGCTCCGTTTCCCAAATTTCTTTTAAAGCTTGATCAATTTCCTGACACTGCTTCGTTACATTGTTTACACGCTTATAAAAGCGCAACAACAAGGAACAACCTGGATTCTTTCCCGGAAGCTCCATCATCTCAGCTGCTATATTTTCTAAAGAAGATTCTAATACAATTTCTGCTGTCACATCTGGTAAATCTACGAGTGTAAATTCAATGGCAAATTCTCTGCCCATAACAGAAAAATCCATTCGATCGATGCGATTCGTAATCGTGATTTCATTTTCTAAATTATCGAGATCGTACACCTGATTTTCAAAAGCTACTTTTAAGTTGTCAAAGATGGTTGGATCATACATAACGATTCCTCCAAATGAATTCACTTTACCCTCGTATTTCCAATATACTTTTTCCACCTAAAAATGCGTGTCCCGTATTCAGTTTTTCTACTGTATGAAATCCATACTTCAAATAGACTTTTTCGATTTGCTCATTGATTGGAAAGACCCAGAGGTTTACTACTTCCATTTTAACCGCTTCCCGTTGGATGTAATGAATAAGGTCTCCAATCAAGCCTCTTCCTCGATACTCTTCCAAAGTTGCGACACTTTCCATGCGCGCTTGATTTCCACTAATAAAAAGACAGGCTGTTGCACAGGCTACGCCATTGTACCTGAGTAAATAGTGAATAAAGCTTGGGTGATGAAATTCTTGTTCAAATGCCTTCTCCCTAACTTCTTTTCCACCAAACTCTCTAATGCTGCATTCAATATTCAAAGCTTCTGAATAATTGCTTTCAGTTACGATTTCAATTGATACATTTTCGTTCATCTCTTTATTCGAGGTTTTATTGTCCCACAGTTGTACAGGGGTAATTAATTCTTCATAACCGAAATGATTTTCTTTTAATGTAGTAATAAGATTTGAAATGGCGTCTACATTTTTCAAATAAAACCTTGGAATGAGATTTCTAGACTGATAAAAATTGACCACTTCATCAATTACCAATTGAGGATTTTCACAAGCTTCACTTACATGTGCATGGTTGGCATCATAATAGGAAGGCTGATTTTCATTACAAAATAATGAACCCCATTGAGTTTCAGTGCGTGTTGAAAAGGTTTCTAAATAAGCAAAATCTAATAGAATTATATCTTGTAATTTCATGATCAAACTCCTCTGACATTGGTATCTTCTATTTAATTGTATCGATAAAATGCTTTAAAATGCGTGCGGTTAAGCCCCAAACCGTATACTGCTCATAGTCATAAAACCACTCCTCAATGACTCGCGATCTCCATTGGTACTGATTGCCGTTCGCAATTTTATCGTAGGGGAAGTCGGTTAATGGCATGGGTTGAACAGGTACTTTATGCAAATAAGGCTCATAGTCTAAAAGCCATTTAACTGGTATGGTGAAGATTTCTTCGACCTCTTCTTTGCTGAGTGAATGGATATGGTGATTATTGATGGTAGCTACAAAAGGATAGACAACAAATGAAGAAGTCGGAATAAAAGCACTCATTTGACCGATGACATTAATTTCACTCGGATCTATTCCTAATTCTTCGTGCGTTTCTCTAATGGCTGCCTCTAGTGGTGATGCATCTGATGGATCAATTCGTCCACCTGGAAAACTAATATCACCTGGTTGACTTCGCATCGTCATTGAACGAACTTCGAACAGAACATGCCACTCTTCATTCACTTGAACTAATGGAATTAGTACCGCTGAACGCATGGCTGTTTCCTCACCGATAAATAGAGGCTGATTTTGAATTAACTCATTCTTAATCTTATCTAAGAACATAAAATCTCCTCCGTTACAAGTTTTCATTATTCTTCCATATTATCAGATTTCTTTTATGACGTAGATTATTTTTGTTAGATGAATACGCCAATGAAAATAGCGGCCGTGAATTCGGCCGCTATTACGATTTATATGATTTCAGAGTTCCTAACATGAATCAAGAAGATGGGTTTAAAATTCCCACTATTCGATCCGCTACTACGCGGTTTTGACAGAGCTTAAACAATTGATCCAAAAAGGTTTCAGTTTTTAAAACTGAAGAAGGCATCGGAATTTTCATGGTAGTTGTACCATGTGTTTGCTTAAAGTACGATTTTCGGATGTCATTTTTGCCATCTCGTTTTAAAGGATTATACTTCCACGAAAAAAATGTTTCGCCGTCTTCCTCTATTGTTTGGTTGAGCTCAGCAATGGTAGTGGATTTATTATGCGTATAGATGACTAAGTAATAGTTATCATTTCTGTGCCAGTCAATCAATAAGAAATAATAGCGATCATGGCCAAGTCTATTTACATCAAATGCCGCTATTACGGGTTTTCTATTCGCCCACTGATGAAAATTAATTAAAGTATTATTTGGTGTGGCTAATTTAGTGAGTTCATAAGTTGCAGCTCCGGATTCATTCCAGCGTTCTAAATAATTGCTAATGTTTATAGCTTGTTCTTTCTCCAATCTCCTACACCCCTTAT
>JBEVEQ010000311.1:0-3672 GCA_040512715.1 Paenisporosarcina sp.
GCAGAACGCTTGGATACTAAACCTGATACTGTCTCGATGACAATTTCACCAAAGCCGTCTGTGGGTATTGGTGTGATAACTTTCCCAACCTGTCCTGCTAATGACTCATCCGTATATGCGATGGAAACCTCCGCAGAAGCCATCGGAAGGAGAAATAAAAAATAGAGTAATAGATCAAATACGGCTCCAGCGACTAAACTAATGATTAAGATTAACCAGCTATTCCATGTGTTCAGGTTTTCTAATAGATAACCAAGTGCAGATGCGAAGGTAATGAACGCCATGATAATGGTTGGATTTAAAAACGGAATCCCTTCGCCTATTCCTTCTGCTACATCTCCAAAAAATACATATAAGATAGTAGCCGCACCCATAAAGAGCAAAACGTAGAAATAAATCTGTTCAATCATCATGTCATTCACTCCCATTTCACCTAATCTTTAGTGGTTAATAGTAAATACGAAGTAATAATTGAAAAGTTTCATTTTTCAAAAATTTTATGTTTGTATAATAAGATGAGGTGTTTGAATGAATAAAGGAACGATTATTTTCTTGAATGGCGTCTCTAGTTATGGAAAAACAAGCTTGTCTAAAGCATTGATAAACTTATATCCAAATTTTTCTGATTAAGCATCGATGATTTTGACTACATAATTGAACAAATGGAAGACCGGGACTCAGATAGACTAATTCCCGTACCCACAGAATATTTCTTCCATCGAACTGTTAAAATGTTTTCCGATCAGCATGTTAATTTAATTGTTGATCAAATCCTGCATAATAAGGAAACGTTAGAGGATTATAAAAAAACTTTGAAAAATTGTCCAATCCTGTTAGTGGGTGTCCATTGTTCTATAAAAGAGTTAGAAAGAAGAGAGATACAACGTGGAGATAGACATAGTGGTTTAGCCCTATCTCAACTCGATTTTGTACACAATCAACAAGAACAATATGATGTAGAAGTCGATACCTGCGTGGATTCGATTGAGAGTTGTATAAAAAAATAATGGATAGTCTCCAAATTAAGTTTAAAGACACGTGTATTACTCTATAATGAGTAATACATGTCTTTTTATATTGAAAGATAGTAAAACGTGTTTTTAATATTATGACAATTAATTCTAATGTTACGGGATTGTAAATTTTTCGCTAGTGAAGTAAAAAGTGTTTAGATTTTCATAAGATTTTGATATGATATGTGAGGTTATTCACAAATAACCTATCCTATTTAAAGTCCAGGAGGCTTTCTATGTTTAGTCCAAAAAAACAAGATCCATTCTTCACTGCTTTACTAAAAATTGCTGAACTAGTGAGTGAAGCTACTCATTACGCAGACGATTTTAAAATTGTCAGTGTCTCAGATTTAAAGGAACTTAGTATTAATTTAAAAAATTACGAAACAGAAGGCGATAAGCTAATACATGATTTGATATTAAAGTTAAATAAATCCTTCATGACACCAATCGAGCGTGAAGATATTCTTTATTTAGCTAATAAAATGGACGATATTTTAGATGGAGTAGAAGCCTTTGCGGCCTATTTGGAGATGTATTCATTAATAGACGTCGACGATTCAATGCGTACTTTCTTGCATTACATTGTGAAAAGTACAGATGAAATCGTTAAAGCGATGGAATTAATGGCAAATAAGAAACTCCTTCAGATGCGTCAACACTCCATTCTGATTAAAGATTACGAACGCAAATGTGACGAGGTGCTACGTACCTCAATTAAACAACTTTTCTTAAATGAAAAAGATCCAATTCGTATTATTCAATTTAAGGATATTTACGAACAGCTTGAAGACATCGCAGATTACTCTCAAAATGTGGCTAACACGATTGAGACAATCATTATGCGTAATGCATAGGAGCGTACCTACACATGGATGTTGTATTTATTTTAACGATACTAGTCGTAATATTCGCTTTGGGATTTGACTTTATTAACGGTTTTCATGATACAGCTAATGCCATCGCAACTTCCGTTTCAACGCGTGCTTTACCACCGAGAATTGCTGTAATGTTAGCAGCGATAATGAACTTTGTCGGTGCCTTAACATTTACAGGTGTAGCAAAAACGATTTCAAAAGATATCGTTGATCCATTCATGCTTGAAAAAGGATCACTGGTTATTTTGTCTGCATTAGTTGCCGCGATTGCTTGGAACTTAATCACTTGGTATTTCGGTATACCATCAAGTTCATCGCATGCCTTAATCGGTTCCATTGCTGGAGCAGCCATTTCAGCTGCAGGTTTTGCGGTATTAAATTACGATGGCTTCTTAAAAATTCTTCAAGCACTTCTTATTTCTCCCTTCTTGGCACTTGGTGTTGGATTCTTAATGATGTCCTTGTTTAAAGTAATGTTCAAAAAGAATAATTTATATCGAACAAATAAAGGCTTCCGTATTTTCCAAATCGGAACTGCTGCCTTACAATCGTTTACTCACGGGACAAATGATGCACAAAAAGCAATGGGGATTATCACATTGGCTTTAGTTGCAGCTAATTTGCAAACAGGCGATGATATTCAAACCTGGGTTCGAGTATCTTGCGCACTTGCCATGGGATTAGGAACTTCCATCGGTGGTTACAAAATCATTAAAACTGTTGGTGGTAAAATCATGAAAATTCGTCCGGTAAATGGCGCGGCTGCAGATTTATCATCAGCACTGATCATTTTCGGAGCTACGACCATTCACCTTCCAGTATCAACGACTCACGTAATTTCTTCTGCAATTATGGGCGTAGGATCTGCTCAACGAGTTAAAGGAGTAAAATGGGGAGTTGCACGTAAAATCGTATTAACATGGATTATTACTTTACCAATCTGTGCGGCTCTTGCTGCACTAACTTTTAAAATATTAAACTTATTCTTATAATTGAACAAAAGACAGCTTGCTACCCAAACGGGACCAGCTGTTTTTTTCATTGATAAGAAGAGTATTAGTTTTTGGAAATCAGTATATGAAGAAAAATCTGCTTTCAGCTTTGTGGGCGCAAGCTTTGTTTTTCTAATGCCGTTTATTAGCCTCGTTTATTGAGAGTGATTCAAAGTAAAACACAGCAATCCACATGAGTTGGGATATGCTGTGTTTTTAATCCATTATTAATTTATTCTTTAATGACAAGCCCAAGTGATTTTGCAAATCCTAAGGCTTGTTCTGTGGACACAGTACAACCATCTAACTTATCAACACTAACCGTCACTTGTTCATAAGTACATGTACTTAAATCAATATTATTTAAACTTGTTTCTGTAAAATTTATTCCGTCAAGTTCGCACATATCGAATTCCACTTTTGTAAAGCCTGATTCAAAGAAATCGGACTTGTTTAGGGAAGTTCGTTGAAACCTTACCTGTTTAAATTGACTAAAACTAAACGAAGCATAATTCGCAACACAATCTTGGATAAGGACATGCCCCAACCTACTCTGTGAACATTGCAATCCTACTAGCTTTGACTGATTAATCTCAACACGGTGTATGATGGAATTACCCATATTTACATTCGATAAATCACATCGATCAAATCGACAATCAATAAATTCTACCTGTTCAAATTGAATCCTCTCAAAGGATACATCTTGAAAATGAATTTGATCGAATGTAATCTTCCCTTCAGGTAGCTCATTTATGCCCCAAGAACGTACGATACCTCTAGAAATAT
>JBEVEQ010000017.1:0-5643 GCA_040512715.1 Paenisporosarcina sp.
TCTGAAGCATCACTCATTCAATATGAGTGATGCTTTTTTCTGAACTTTCAAAAATCGCGTTGAGTATGTTTTGTATGTAGGAAATATGCTATGATGTGTTCGAATACTTAAAGCAGGATAAAAGGAGAACACATACATGAAAAGAAGAGAAGCCCGTGAAAAAGCATTGCAAACTTTGTTTCAGCTTGAAAATACTGGACTGACAGTAGAAGATGCAAAAAGTCATGTTTTGGACGGAAATTCTGACTCGTTCTACGAACAATTGGTTGTTGGAACGACTGAGCATTTAACAGAAATTGATGAATCACTCATTAGTCATTTGGAAAACTGGTCATTAAGTCGATTACCTAAGATTGAACGTACAGTATTAAGATTAGCGGTATTTGAGCTATTGTTTATGAAAGATGCACCGGCAAAAGTAATCATGAACGAAGCAATTGAGCTTTGCAAAACGTTTGGTGATGAAAAGTCTAGTAAATTTGTCAATGGAGTACTTTCTAAATACGCAGATTCTTAAGCGAATGTATCTCGGGGGGCGTCTAAATGTCGGTTGTAATAATTAATGGAAATGAAATAGGAAAAGTCATACGTAATAACTTAAAAAAACGTATTGAAGACTTGAAAACGGAGGGCGTATTACCAGGGTTAGCTGTTGTACTGGTAGGAGATAATGCTGCTTCAAAAACCTATGTATCCAATAAACAAAAAACATGTGAATCACTAGGCATTCATTCACGATTACTTTCTTATAGTTCCTCTTTGAGTCAAGAAGAGTTAATAGCAACGATTCATGAATTAAATTTAGATGAAACGATCCATGGAATACTTGTTCAATTACCACTTCCAAAGCATTTTGATGAAACTGCTATTTTATCTGCCATCTCTCCTGATAAAGATGTTGATGGCTTTCATCCGAATAATGTTGGCAAAATGCTTTTAGGACAAGAAACGTTTTTACCATGTACGCCTCATGGTGTGATGAAATTATTAGAACATAGTGGAATTGAAATAGCAGGAAAACATGCGGTAGTCGTTGGACGGAGTAATATCGTTGGAAAACCGATGGGACAACTATTATTACAAAAAAACGCGACAGTCACCTATGCGCATTCTAAGACACCAGATTTAGGTTCCATTACAAGGCAAGCAGATATTTTAGTCGTTGCTGTTGGAATCGCTAAGTTAATAACGGCCGAACACATTAAAACTGGAGCCATTGTGATAGATGTAGGTATGAACCGAGATGAAAATAATAAATTGTGTGGAGATGTTGACTTTGCATCCGTTTCACCAAAATCTTCTTATATCACGCCAGTTCCTGGTGGAGTAGGTCCTATGACGATAACGATGTTGATGGAAAATACCATTCAATCAGCTGAAAATAAGTTACGTCAAGACAAATGAGTCTATAACAGGTAAAATAGGTAAAAGAAGCTGTTTTTCTAATCGAAAGACAGCTTTTCTATTTCTTCTTTTTAAGGAGCTATGATTTCGTGTCTTCCATTTCTTATTTATCGGTAAAAGCCTTAACCAAATACATAAAACGTAAATTTGATGCCGATCCTCATATGCGAAATGTATATGTAAAAGGTGAGCTGTCAAATGTTAAAATCCATACAAGTGGCCATATTTATTTCACATTGAAAGATGATCAGTCTAGAATGCCAGCTGTTATGTTTGCAGCACAAGCGCGTCCTATGAAATTTAAACCTGAAAATGGAATGAATGTCCTGATTCAAGGTGATGTCAATGTATATGAAAGTTCCGGTCAATATCAATTGTATACACAAAACATGCAACCAGATGGGATAGGTGAATTGTTTATTGCCTTCGAACAACTCAAAAAAAAGCTCGAACAAGAAGGGCTTTTTCATCCATCTAGAAAAAAAGTCATCCCGACATTCCCGACTAAAATAGGTGTAATCACTGCAACAACCGGTGCAGCAATACGTGATATTGTTACGACATTAAATCGTAGATACCCTATAGCCGAAGTACTCATATTTCCAGCATTAGTTCAAGGTGCAGGAGCGGCTCCAAGCATAGTGAAGTCGATTCGTTCTGCCCAACAGAATCATGGAATAGATATATTAATTGTAGGGCGTGGTGGAGGATCTATCGAGGACTTATGGGCATTTAACGAGGAAATAGTTGCTCGTGCGATAGCTGAAAGTACAATACCTATTATAAGTGCAGTAGGTCATGAAACAGACACTACGATTGCAGATTACGTTTCTGATCTTCGGGCGCCCACACCTACAGCCGCTGCTGAATTAGCGGTGCCAAGTCAGATTGAATTATTACAGCAAACTGTCAGACTCTCAAGTCAATTAGTCCAGTTAACGACAGCCGTAATTGCGCAAGAAAGAAAAAGGTTAAATCGAGTGGCATCTTCCTATCCTCTGGCTTACCCTGAGAGATTATATCGTCCATTTATCGAGAAATTAACTAGATTACAGGAACAATTAGAAAGAAATCGAAAAACAATTTTGGTTAATAACACGAATCTTTTTGCTCAAAAAATGATGCGTTTACAATTACAAAATCCACAAAGAATGATATCCCCAATGCAAAAAAATGTTCTAAACTTGCGTACTCGTCTTCAAATGGCAACAAAAAGTACTTTTCAAGAAAAAGAAAAGTCATTCGTCAGCACAGTTAGAACACTAGAAGCATTAAACCCGCTAGCGATTATGAGCAGGGGATATAGTATCGCATATCAGAATCAACAAGTAGTGAAGTCAATTCAAGATGTGAATCGTAACGAACCTATTGAAGTGTCATTACAAGACGGACAAATTCAAGCTACCATAACATCTATTTCTGAAAAAGTAGAAGGAGAATTAAAATGACAAAAAAAGCAGTTTCTTTCGATCAAGCAATTCAAGAACTTGAGGATATTGTGCGTCAATTGGAGCAAGGGGATGTGCCATTAGAGGATGCTATTTCACTATATAAAAAAGGAATGGAGTTATCCTCGGTATGCCATGAAAAACTTCAAAATGCAGAAAAACAATTAATATCTATTATCGATGAGAATGGTGAAAAAACACCTTTTAATCAAATTGAAAAAGAAGGAAAAAGTGAATGAATAGAAACCTCACGTTATTTATGAAAGAGCACCTTTCATTAATTGAACATGAGCTTGAATCTCAAATTCACTCATTATCAGCTCCACAGCCATTAAAAGAATCTATGTTGTATTCAGTGTTAGCTGGTGGGAAGCGAGTTCGTCCACTATTTCTACTCGCTGTATTAGATTTTTTAAATGAACAACACAAAGATGCATATACTATTGGTGCTGCTATTGAAATGATTCATACTTATTCGCTTATTCACGATGATCTTCCAAGTATGGATAACGATGATTATCGCCGTGGTAAATTAACCAATCACAAAGTTTTTGGAGAAGCACTAGCAATTCTTGCAGGTGACGCGCTCCTTACTTATTCTTTCGGAATGATGTCTCGTTTAGAGAATCTTTCTGCAGAAGTTAAATTGGATTTAATCCAGGCTTTTAGTCAAGCATCAGGAGCAGAAGGCATGGTTGGTGGACAAGTTCTTGATATGGAAAGTGAACGAAAGAAAATTAGTGTTACAGAACTTGAATTTATTCATAAAAATAAAACAGGTGCATTACTAGAATTTAGTATATACGCAGGAGCAATATTGGCGAATGCTTCAGTCGAACAAGTTGTCGCACTAAAAAATTATGCTCGACATATTGGGATTGCTTTTCAAATACAAGATGACATCCTTGATATTGAAGGATCTTCAGAAACACTTGGTAAAACAGCCGGAAAAGATATTGCGAGTGACAAAAATACATATCCAGCTTTGTTAACTTTACAAGGTGCTAAAGATAAAAAAGAATGGCATATTAATCTTGCCCTTTCAAGCTTGCGTTCAATTAAGGAAGAAACAGGTATTTTAGACGAATTAGCAACTTACATCATTAATCGTAGTAATTAGACCATAAGGTATTGTTTGTACAATTCCTTTACATTGTTATAATGAATTTATATAAAAAATACAGGTATCTGGGAAAAGGTGAGTGATGGATATGGATTTAAATACAATAACTAGTCCATCTTTTATAAAAGATTTATCACATGAACAACTTTTAGAATTAAGTGAAGACATTAGAGCGTTTTTAATTGAAAAGTTGTCTGTAACGGGAGGTCACATCGGACCAAACCTTGGTGTAGTTGAATTGACAGTTGCATTACATCGCGCTTTTAATAGTCCGGAGGATAAATTCATTTGGGACGTAGGTCATCAAGCCTATGTACACAAAATTTTGACTGGTAGAGGAAATCAGTTCGATACATTACGCCAATATAAAGGATTATGTGGATTTCCTAAACGAATTGAAAGTGAACATGATGTTTGGGAAACTGGTCACAGTTCAACGTCTCTATCTGCTGCTATGGGTATGGCTGCAGCACGTGATATTAAAGAAGAACGAAATTATGTCGTACCAATTATTGGGGATGGCGCTTTAACTGGTGGAATGGCATTAGAAGCTTTAAATCATATCGGGCATGAAAAAACAGACATGATTGTTATTTTGAATGACAATGAAATGTCGATTGCACCAAATGTAGGAGCATTGCATACGATTTTAGGGAAATTAAGAACGGCTGGTAAATATAACAAAGCTAAAGACGATTTAGAATATTTACTGAAAAAAATTCCTGCAGTAGGTGGAAAACTAGCAGCTACAGCAGAGCGTGTGAAAGATAGTCTAAAGTATTTACTAGTATCAGGAATCTTCTTTGAAGAGCTCGGATTCACTTACTTAGGACCAATTGATGGTCATAACTATCAAGACTTACACGATACTTTACAAAACGCGAAGAAGATGAAGGGTCCTGTACTCGTCCATGTTCTTACGAAAAAAGGGAAAGGCTTTAGCCCTGCCGAGGAAGATAAAATTGGCACATGGCATGGAACTGGTCCATATAAAATGGAGACTGGTGCATTTGTTAAATCTTCTACTACTGCTCCTTCATGGAGTGGTTTAATAGCGGAAACCGTTCGTAAATTAGCACGAGAAGATGAGCGCATTGTAGCTATTACTCCTGCTATGCCAGTAGGATCAAAGCTGGAAGGTTTTGCGAGTGAATTTCCAAAAAGGATGTTTGATGTTGGTATAGCAGAACAACACGCCACTACAATGGCAGCTGGTTTAGCAACGCAAGGCATGAAACCTTTCCTAGCGATTTATTCGACATTTTTACAACGTGCTTATGATCAAGTAGTCCATGATATTTGTCGTCAAAATTTGAATGTATTTATTGGCATAGATCGTGCTGGATTGGTTGGAGCTGATGGTGAGACACACCAAGGTGTATTCGACATTGCCTTTTTACGTCATCTGCCTAACATGGTTATTATGATGCCTAAAGATGAAAATGAAGGTCAACATATGGTGAAAACGGCCATTGAATATAATGATGGTCCAATCGCTCTTCGTTATCCTCGTGGAAATGGAATAGGTGTGCAGATGGATGAGCACTTGCAGACGATTCCGATAGGGTCTTGGGAAGTGCTTCGTCCAGGAAGTGATGCTGTCATATTAACATTTGGGACAACAATTGCTCTTGCTATAGAAGCAGCTGAGCGCTTATCTATTCTTGG
>JBEVEQ010000066.1:0-21174 GCA_040512715.1 Paenisporosarcina sp.
TTTGTCCACATGCGGTTAATAACGATACTGCCAATAATGATGTTAGTGCTAATTGCCAAAACTTTTTCATTGTGTTTTCCTCCTAGATGATTGTGGTTTTTGAAGAACAAAAAATCCTCCGCGCAATGTCGGAGGATGGGAGGTTGAATTAAAGCATGTACGATGTACGTAACTGCAGTCGATTCACACCATTCCTATCCTCGTAGGTTTGCTGAGTAGTAGCACGTAGGCAGGTCTCCTGGCTTGTGGTCATCGGATTCGTGTGTCTTCCCAAAGTCGATTAACTTCAGTGACTTGATGCACGTTCCTCACACATACAGTGGCGGGACCGCGTCGGATTTAAACCGACTTCCCTTTTAACTCTGCGATTGAAGCAGAGCACCTTCGTGTTAGAGCTATGTAATTCATTTTTTATTATACAGGATTTGTTGAGGGTGTCGAGTGCGTTTTTTTGACAATAAAAACAGCCATCCCGAGAATATCGGAATGGCTTAGTTAGACAAATTACATTTTCTCAGGAGCGCTTACGCCGATTAGACGAAGTGCATTCGCGATGGTTGTGCGAACTGCAGTGATAAGTGCGATTCGTGCGCGCGTCATGTCTTCATTCGAAGGATCCAACACTTTTTCTGCGTTGTAGAAACTGTGGAATGTTGCTGCTAATTCTTGGATGTACGTTGTGACACGGTGTGGTGAGCGATTTTTTGCTGCATCCGCTACGACTTGTGGGAAGTCTCCCATTTTTTTCAGTACATCTATTTCTTTTTCTGATTCCAATAAATTCAGGTTCTCTGTTGAAGCAACAAAGCCTTGCTCCTCAGCTTGACGTAAAATCGAACTGATACGAGCATGGGCATATTGAGCGTAGTAAACTGGATTTTCGTTTGATTGAGAAACCGCTAAATCTAAGTCAAAGTCCATATGAGAATCGCCTGAACGCATCGCAAAGAAGTAACGTACGGCATCTAAGCCCACTTCTTCTACTAATTCACGCATCGTTACGGCTTTACCTGTACGTTTGCTCATTTTCATTTTCTCGCCATCTTTATACAGCTGAACCATTTGAATAATCATTACTTCTAATGTATCGCGGTCATACCCTAAAGCTTGAATCGCAGCTTTCATTCGTGGGATATAGCCATGATGGTCGGCTCCCCAAATGTTAATTAATTGATCATAGCCACGAGAAATCTTGTCTTCATGGTATGCGATATCCGGTGTTAAATACGTAAATGACCCATCATTTTTAATTAATACGCGGTCTTTGTCATCGCCGAATGTTGTCGAACGGAACCAAGTCGCTCCATCTTCATCAAACACATGTCCATTGGCTTTTAATTTGTCCAAAGCGACTTCAATTTTCCCACCCTCATATAACGAAGTTTCTGAATACCAGCTGTCGAAGTTTACACGGAAATCAGCTAAATCTTGTTGAAGCTTTGCTAATTCAATTTTCAAACCATGTGCACGTAAGAAATCGAAACGTTCTTTTTCTGTTTTTGCTAATAAAGCATCTCCATGTTCAGCAACGAGTGCGTTTGCAATATCAATAATGTCTTGGCCACGGTATCCGTCTTCCGGCATTTCCATGGCTTTACCTAATGCTTCGTTATAGCGTACTTCTAGTGATAACGCTAAGTTATTCATTTGATTTCCAGCATCATTAATATAGTATTCGCGAGACACTTGATAGCCTGCAAAATCCAAAACATTGCATAATGAATCTCCAACAGAAGCTCCTCGCGCATGGCCTAAGTGAAGATCACCGGTTGGGTTAGCGGATACAAATTCAACTTGTATCTTCTCATCTGCTCCTGCTTTTGAACGCCCATAATCGGCACCTTGCTCAATAACTGCTTTGATTACATCTGCTAAATAGTCTTTACGCAATGTGATATTCATGAATCCCGGACCAGCAATTTCAATTTTTTCAATTGGTGTGTTTGCTGTATCCAGATTTTCTAAAATGGCTTCTGCAATTGCACGAGGTGGCATTTTAGCGATTTTCGTTAATTGCATGGCAATGTTTGTTGCATAATCGCCATTGACCTTATCTCTTGGCGTTTCTAGATGGATAGAAGGGACATCTCCCGTTTCCGCTAATTTCGCTTTTATTACAGCTTGTTGAATAGCCGTTTTTACCACATGTTGTACTTGTTCTACTGCGTTCATGGCGATACCTCCGTATAATGAAATTCGAGGGTGTAATCGCCTACCGGCTGTCCACCAACGATTAACTCGTACTGAACCAGAAATTGGCCCTGGCCCTCATTCATTTCAAACGTCATCTGACGTGTTTTTGTTTTCACGATTAATGTGCCGAAATCACTTTCATAGTTTCCTGTTTGATCTGCATTCAGTAAAAATGGCAAGCGCATATTGACTCCGCCGCTCCTTAAAATAAGCCCTTCTTTTAAACCCATTTTCAAAGTAGTTTTAATTAACTTCTCATCTTGAAATTCTTCGTATTTTAAATAAGCATGTTCGCCTTTTTCTATTAATAAACCAGGTGACCATAATTCATATATTTCCGGTTCTTCATGTGGTTGCTGTATGGTCGTCTTTAATTTCACTTTTACTTGCTTACTCATGACGTGTCCATCAGCTCCTTTTTAATTAATAACCTTTTTATTATAAGCGATTCAGGCTATTTATTTCAATGAAACAATTTATTTTGAAGAACTTCGATTTCTGGATACTCACTATACCTGTAAACGAATGAACTGGGTATGATATACTAAAGATACTATGTAAAATCGGAGGAAAATGGTCATGCTTCTTGAATTAATTGTCAACTTTTGTATATTGTTTTCATTTGCTGTTTTGTCGTATTGGCCATTTCAAGATCAAGTGCGATTTAGAATGCCCTTCCCTAATTCTCATCCGTATGTGATTGGAATTATGGCAGGTATTACTGGTTTTATATTGATGGAATCCGCCGTTCAAGTTACTGATACAATGATAGTCGATTCACGACATGTGATTATCGTTATTGCTGGTCTATTTGGTGGACCAATTGCACCTATCATAAGCGGAGTTATAATTGGCCTTTCACGGATGCTGATGTATGACGTGACACCAACCTCTATTGTAGCCGGCATCAATCCTATTATATTGGGGTTAGTTATTGCAGGTTTTAGTTTTAAATTTCCAATGAACTTTAATAATGCGAAAAACTATTTCTTTTATTCAACAATCCAAACAAGTATTTTTATTGGAACTCTACTATACCTTGATAACTCGGACTATATGCACATTGTCTATTTCATATTATTTTCAACAATGTCCTTTTTTACGTTATTAGTCATTTTAGATGAACTTAAGAATCATTTTGATCAAATACGTAGAATTGAATTATTGTCTGAAACAGATTATTTAACTGGGCTGTTTAATAATCGAAAGTTTCATCAGCTAATTAAGGCCTATATAACTCATGAACCGAAACCTTTTTCTCTGATCTCCATTGATATTGATCACTTTAAAAAAGTAAATGATATTTACGGACATCCAGTCGGGGATGAAATTGTGAAAGAATTAGGGAAACGTCTGAAAAATTTAGTTTCGACGCGGGAAGGCATTGTTGCTCGTAATGGTGGGGAACAATTTGCGGTTTTACTTCCAAATGCACCACCTGCTATGGGCATTGATATGGCGGAAAAGATTCGTTCAATGGTTGCTAGATCGAATTTCCCCGTTTCTGGCGAAAAAGAAATCGCCATTACCGTTTCTGTAGGTGTCAGTTCTTATCCGGACAACGGCACAACTCTTCAAGAGTTAAATGGAGCTGCTGATGCTGCGATGTATGAAGCAAAAGCGATTGGCCGCAATCGAGTGTTTCATTATACAAATAAAAAAGTGTGAAACTTCTCTAAATAGAGACAGCTTTACGCTTTCTTTTTATACTTGATGCTGCATACACGAAAGATTATGCATGTGGAAACTCAGATGACAGGATTTGAATCATTTACTAGATAAACTTACAATTACTTATTACAACTAAAGACCCTGGAACTTTTAAGTTAATTTCCATTGCGGCGGACGCTTTCCGGGGGGCACGGCTTTAGCCGCTTCCCTCGCGATGCTCAGTCCAGGGTCTAAAGCTCGTTGTCTCAGTAAAGTAAAAGACCTTGAAACTTTTAAAAGTTCCAAGGTCTTTCTCTGTTTTTATTTCACCCAACCAAGAAGCATTTCACGAATGAGTTTGCTTGCTGTGTTGGCTGTTTGTTCTGATGAATCATAAATCGGTGCAACTTCAACTAAGTCAAAGCCAACCACGTTCACTTCAGAACCTGCAATCGCATGAATCGACGCTAATAATTCACGAGATGTAATCCCGCCTGCGTCCACTGTTCCTGTACCAGGTGCGTGTGCTGGGTCAAGTACATCAATATCAATCGTTACATATACTGGACGTCCAGCAAGTGTTGGTAATACTTCTTTTAATGGCTCTAACACTTCAAATTTAGAAATGTGCATGCCGTTCTCTTTAGCCCACACGAACTCTTCTTTCATTCCTGAACGAATTCCGAATGAATAGACGTTTTTAGGTCCGATGTGATTTGCAATTTTGCGAATTGGCGTTGAATGGGAAAGAGCTTCCCCTTCATACGATTCACGTAAATCTGTATGTGCATCCATGTGAATGATTGCTAAGTCCGGATATTTAGCAGAAACTGCTTTCATGACCGGCCATGAAACTAAATGTTCGCCACCCATACCAACTGGCACTTTACCGTCAGCTAAAACCTTTGTCACGAATGTTTCAATTTGATCTAAGCTTTTTTGAGGGTTACCAAATGGCAATGGGATATCCCCTGCATCAAAATATTTCACTTCTTCTAAATCACGATCTAGATATGGACTGTATTCTTCTAAGCCGATTGACACTTCGCGAATACGCTGTGGACCGAATCGAGAACCTGGACGGTAACTAACTGTCCAGTCCATTGGCATTCCATAAATGACCGCTTGAGATTCATCATAATTTGGATGACTTTTAATAAACACATTGCCTGAATAAGCTTCATCAAATCTCATTCTTTATTCCCCCGCCAAGTCTTTCACGAACTTAGGAAGAACGAAAGCTGCTTTGTGCAATTCTTTCGTGTAGTATTTCGTGTCGATGTCATGGAAACGAGCATCTTCAACTTCTAGTGGATCATACTTTTTAGAACCTACAGTAAAGCACCATAGACCTGATGGATACGTAGGAATATTAGCCGTATATAAACGAGTGATTGGGAAAATTTCCTTCACATCTTTTTGAACCTGTTTGATCAAGTCTGGTGTAAACCAAGGATTGTCCGATTGCGCAACAAAAATCCCGTCTTCTTTTAACGCTTTAGAAATACCTGCATAGAAGCCTTTTGTGAATAAATTCACAGCTGGGCCAACAGGTTCAGTTGAGTCAACCATAATTACGTCATACTCATTTTCTGATTCTGCAATATGCATGAAACCATCGCCAACTTGTACATCTACACGAGGGTTATCAAGTTCAGATGCGATTGTTGGTAAGTATTTCTTCGAAAACTCAATCACTTTGCCATCAATGTCGACAAGTGTCGCTTTTTTCACTTGTGGGTGTTTCATGATTTCACGAATTACCCCACCGTCTCCACCGCCAACTACTAATACGTTTTCAGGGTTTGGATGTGTGAATAAAGGCACGTGTGCCACCATTTCATGGTAAACAAACTCATCTTTTTCAGAAGTCATTACCATGCCGTCTAGGAATAACATATTGCCCCATTCAGCCGTTTCCGCCATTTCGAGCAATTGGAAATCCGTTTGCTCCGTATGCAAGGTACGGTTCACCTTCATCGTAATGCCAAAATTCTCGGTTTGTTTTTCTGTAAACCAAAATCCAGCCATAATTGCATTCTCCTTTACTTACGAGGTTAGTGGATCCGTTCCCGGCATGTAGCGAAAATGAACGCGGTCTGCCGAAAAACAAATACAGGAAAAGTATAGATGTTTTCTACAAAAGTGCAACTATTTTTTCCTATTCAACTTATTTTATTCACATATTTTTCCGTTTTTTTCGCCAATATCTGCTATTTGTTTCACGTTTAAAACCGTTTAATATCAATTGTTTGTTCACATACTATCAAAAAGCTACAGTGAACGGAGCGATGACAAATGCGGCGGATCCAATATCAAAAAAAAATGCGGAGACATCAAAAAGTCCGCAGTATTATATGGGCCTCAATCGTCGTTGTGAGCGCAATTTGTACGATTTTTTTAGCACTTCGCATTTATGCGCAAATTCAGGGGCCACCTTCACTTGCGGTCTCCAAAGCGACTGTGTTCTTAGATCGTAACGGTCATTCTATCGGTGACCGTTTTTTTGAACAACGACGATATTGGGTATCACTTGATGAAATTTCACCTTTTATCAAATCAGCCCTCATTGCAACCGAAGATCAAGAATTTTATGAGCATAACGGGTTTGATTACACACGAATCGCATCGGCTTTATTAAAAGACGTAAAAGCGATGCGAAAAGTAGAAGGTGCGAGTACCATCACTCAACAGTATGCCCGAAATTTATATTTGACTCATGACAAAACCTGGACCCGAAAAGCTCGTGAAGCTTTATATGCTTATCGGATGGAGGTTTTTTACGACAAAGATGAGTTATTAGAAGGGTATTTAAATACGGTGTACTTTGGACACGGAATGTACGGTGTTGAAGCGGCAAGTCGATTTTATTTTGGAACATCAAGCAAAGATGTCACGCTGGCACAAGCGGCTTTACTCATTTCGATTCCAAAAGGACCAAGCTCGTTTTCACCATTAATAAATGAAGAAAAAGCATTTGCAAGACAAGACTTGGTTCTTTCATTGATGAAATCGCAAGGAGTTATTAATGAGGAACAACAAAAACGAGCTAAAGAAGAACCCATTGTCTTGAAGAATAAAGAATGGTTCGCAACGAAAAGTGTAGCGCCATTCTTTTTAGACACAGCCTGGAAAGAAGCTGAAAAGCTGTTAAAAAAAGAAGGTCGTGCCATTGCTGAGGGTGGATGGATTATTGAAACCACCTTGAATCAACACCATCAACAATCAGCCGAACAAGCGGTCAGTACGTGGATGCCTGCAAATGGTTTAGAAGTGGGATTTGTGAGTATGGAACCGATGACGGGAGATGTTACAGCTCTCATTGGCGGACTTAATTATTCAAACAGTCCATATAACCGTGTAACTCAAGCAAAAAGGCAACCAGGTTCTACGATAAAGCCAATACTCTATGCAGCTGCTTTAGAGGAAGGCTTTTCCCCTCTTACGTTTATGGAAAGCGAGAAAACCATATTTACATATGATGATGGTCGCTCGAAGTATGAACCTAAAAACGTAAATGGAGAATTTGCTGAACACCCGATCTCATTAGCACAAGCTTTAGCCATCTCAGATAATATTTACGCAGTGAAAACGTTAGAAAAAATCGGCTACAAACCTTTTGAAGAAATGATGAAGCGATTTGGTGTCGAAGCAACTATTAATCACACACCTTCAATGGCTCTTGGTACGGCAGAAGTTACCTTAAAAGATTTAACAGGAGCTTACAACCAACTTGCTAGTGGCGGCTTGAAAAAACCACCAAGAACCATCCTTTCGATTAAAGACAGTGATGGAAAAACAATTTTCGAAGCAGACCCACAAGAGCGTGAAGATGAAGAACAAATCATGAAAGCAGACGACGCCTTCATCTTGACTCATTTAATGACAGGCATGTTTGATCCCGTTTTCAATGATTATGCGCCTGCCACTGGATTATCGATTCGTGGAAAACAAACGAGACCGTATGCAGCCAAGTCAGGAACAACTTTATCAGATCAAATGATTATTGGTTATTCTCCTACTCTGACGGCAGGTGTTTGGAATGGGTATGATCAAGCAACTGAGTTAAAGCTTGCTGAGGATCATCAAGCGACCAAAAATATTTGGATTGATTTCATGGAAAAAGCTCACCAAGGATTAAACCCTGAACCTTTCCTTCCACCTAAAGGTGTTAGAGGTGTAATCGTGGATATTGAAACGGGTGGTCTTGCTGTTTCAGCATGTTCGAAGCAACGGTTGTTGTATGTGAAGGAAGAGGATGTTCCGAAACGATTATGTACGGACACTAAATTGAAGCGGACGCTAGTGGATGAAATTAAGGATAGTGGCGGAGAAGTCGATATGGATTCTAATTTCTGGTCGATATTCCCGTTTTCATTGTTTGATGAATGACTAAGTAAGTTTGATACCAAGCTCTGTTGAATAGAGGCGGTATTCCACTCCTTTTTCGCGGACGAACTGGTCAGTCTCCTCAGGCCACCCTGATCTTGGTCACGAAGGCGTTGCCAGACGAAGTAGCGACCCCCTTAGCCTTCGTTCCTTTGTTCTCGCTGTGGGGTCTCGCCTGTCCGTTATTCTGCAGGAGTGTTGCGGTTTCCCGCTTATTTAGTAAAAATCAACAGTAAGTCAACCGTGACTAAATATAAATACTATAAATAGATTTTTTACCCGCTATAAAAGAATCCATCAAAAAAGCTTTCTCTTCCACGGAGGTGTCTCCGATTGGAACAGAAAGCTTTTTTTGGTTAACGCTGACATGAGAAACATGGGGCATTCGGCTTGGGTTTGACACAAATGTCCCACAGCGCTCATGTACAGACGCTTTCCAATTGTCCTAGCTCACTATTAAATAAGCTATAAAATAAGTTTACTTCCTTTTGTGACGAGATTCAACAATATATCCCACCATATAAGGAATGTCACATTTTGTACAACTATTTGGTATTATTATACATTCAATTCTTGATGAAGTTTTTCTTCACTTCTTTCCCACATTTCAGGGTTATGTGAAAGAAGAAATTCCTTCAAGATGCGTTTAGATTCGTCATCCATATGTTCAACGATGATATGACGTTTCATCGATTTGTCCATTCGATTTACATGATCGGCTAAGATTTTATACCCTCTACGTTTTTCACGATTAATAATCATTTCACAACCTGTAACTCCCGCATAATAAGGTCCATCCGCTTTATGGTCAATGGTTACCCATACAAGCCAAAATAGCTTGCCACCTTCTGAATCTTCACGATTGGTTGTAAATTTAATTCCACGTTCCGTATCACTTCGCGCATGCATCGCGCCGATTTCGACTTTTGCCGTTTTTTCTTCGACATCGATAATAACCGGTGAAACATGCTCAAGTGTAAGCGATCCAATACCGAATCCACCATGTCCGTCTGTCGGGTCATTTTTTATAATAGTAAATCCAAGTTTTTGTTTAGGCTTTTCTCCATTTGTCATGCATAAGTCCCCTCCGTTCTGTTATTATAGCGAATATACATACTTTTGTGAAAGAGGAGGACCTCCAATGCCTTATGTAACCGTTAAAATGTTAGAAGGTCGCACGGATGATCAAAAAAGAGCACTTGTAGAAAAAGTATCTGCAGTTGTTGCCGAAACAACAAATGCCCCTATTGAAAATGTTGTGGTTTTCATTGAAGATATGCCAAAGAATCACTATGGTGTAGCAGGCAAATTATTCAGTGATAAATAGCATGTAAAAGGAACCGTTTTTGCGGTTCCTTTTTTTATTAGTTTTGTTAAAAATATTCCGCAAAACAGCTGCGCTTTCCGCGGGCTTGCGCCGAACTAACTCGGACAAATCGTCCGAGTGGATTTCGGCACTTCGCTATTCCCGCTGGAGTCTTCGCTTTTTTGCTCCATATCTTGAAATTATGAAGAATTCTACAATGAACTTTGACTTATTATTTGAAGGCTATGCATGTCATTTCTAATTAATGCAAACACGTTTCCAATTCGCTAATGAAGGCGAATGCTTGCGTGATTTCTTCTTCTGAGAAATTGAGTTTCCCTTTCACGACATGAATTTTCTCAATTTGTTGTTCACGTGGGAGATGATCGAAGTAAAGCAGTGTCGATACGAGTTCTAGAAACCTTGAGCTTTTCTCGTTTAAATGGTCGACACATACCGATAATTTTGCATGACTCCGATTCATCGATGTTAAAAATTGTTGTCCCTCTTCCGTACAAGCGTACGTGTATTTCACGTATGAACCTTTGTCTTCTAATTGCTCAGATAAAAAACCCATTTCGCACAATTCTTCAACCCGCAACGTCAGTTCCTCTGAATAGGGACCATATATATGGAATTCATATTTTTCGTTAAAAGGCATCTTCATCTTTTTCGCAATGTACACCATTTTTTGAAGTTTTTTTCTTCCACTCACTTCCCCTGCAAGGCTAATGAATTCAACGAGTTTTGCATGTTCTTCTAACACTAACGTCACCTCCAACTATCCTTTAAGTACTTGTAAGATCTGTTTTTTTAAGGCTTTCTTTTTACCATCAGGTGTAATTAAATCTTCAGGGAAATAAAGCTTGTGATCAGAACGTCGTTTACCAGAAATGGCTTCTACTATTTCAGAGGATCTGGATAATTCACGAAGCTCATCATTAGGCATTAACAAATGAATTGGCACTCGTTCTCCCTCTTCTCCTGGTTTATAAAAGTCATAAGGTAAATCCGAAGAGGAATCAAACACTAAATAATAGTCAGGATTAATCCCCGCTTTTTTGAAGAGTTCCTCCAGTTCTGCCAATTTCCGATAATCTTGAGCAGGGTCAAATTCGATGTATTGAAACAGTTTTCTATTAACAAATCGATCACATAGATCGGCTAGGATTCCATCTTCTTCTTTCATCCACGCCTGAAAATAAGTCATCACGATTCCTTCATCTAACGCTAAATACTCCTCTAATTGAAAGCTGTGATTAAAGAAATTCTTAAAGTGATGAGGTTCAAAACCAAATTGATAATCCGTTTGACTCAATTCTTTCGCTCGGTGAAGTGCTTTCGTCAAAATCACTTCTGCACTTCGTGATACTGGATGAAAATAAACTTGCCAATACATTTGATAGCGACTCATTATATAGTCTTCCACAGCATGCATTCCACTGTATTTAATGACTACTTGTTCTTCTCTCGGACGCATAACTCGTAAAATTCTCTCCATATCAAAATGGCCGTAACTCACACCAGTAAAATACGCATCACGCTGAAGATAATCCATTCGATCTGCATCTATTTGGCTTGATATTAAACTAACAGCTTGTTTATTGGCATAAGTTTTAGCCACAACATCTGAAACGTCTTGAGGAAATTGAGGAGAAACTTTACTTAAAATCGCATTAATTTCTGTCGGTCCAGTTAAAATTTCTTGTGTGAATTTTTCATGGTCAAGGTCAAATACATTTTCAAATGCATGAGAAAATGGACCGTGTCCTAAATCGTGTAATAATGCGGCACACAGAACAACCAAACGTTCGGACTCATCCCATTCAGGTCGTCCTTTAAAAATATCATCAACTATTCGTCGTACGATTTCATAAACCCCTAACGAATGATGAAAGCGACTATGTTCAGCTCCATGAAAAACTAAATAAGTTGTACCTAATTGCTTAATGCGACGCAATCGTTGGAATTCTCGTGTGCCGATTAAGTCCCAAATGACTTGATCACGCACATGTATGTATCGGTGAACGGGATCTTTAAAAACCTTTTCTTCAGCCATTTTCTGCGTAGCATAACTCATTAGGACTCCTCTTCTCTTGCAACATTTTTCTTGATTTTATTATACCAAGTTAAGTATGAATGACCACACTCACGGTATATGAAATTGGAAATATTTTATATAACTATTACAACTGAGATAGCAATTATTCTAACTGAGACTTCTACTTTTCTAACTGAGATTGCTTTTATTCTAACTGAGACTCCCATTCTTCATTTCAAAAAAGAAAACACCACCATATTTGGTGGTGTTAAATAGTTATTTTGAGTTTAGCACGGACTTTTTCCATTAGTTCTTTTTCTGTCAGCGCCGCCACTGGGCGATTGTTCACAAAGGCGAATGTCTTCTTGCGGCCAGGACCGCAGTAGGACTGACATGCGATATCAATCGTTGCGTTCTGGTCTATTTCTTTTAACTTTGGAATCAATGTTTTTAAATGGACGGCCTGACAATCATCGCAAACTCGAAATTCGTTTGCCATTTGCCAACAACCCCTTCTACGGATCTTTTGTCTATGAATTCTATTCGTCATTGTACCTTATGTTTTGAGATTTATTCAAGCCTATGAAATAGCTAGAGTGAATAATTCCTGTGAATCTTGTACAAGCTGTGAGTAGAACATCGAAACTATGAACTACTCAGGAGGGAAAAGTATGGTTAAAATGCGGCAAGATGCATGGCTGGACGAAAATGATGAACTGCTGGCAGAAACAGTCTTACGTCACGTTCGAGAAGGAAGTACTCAGTTGAATGCGTTCGAGGAAGCTGGAGATGCATTAAATCGTACAGCTGCTGCTTGCGGATTTCGCTGGAATGCGGTTGTAAGAAGAGAATACGAGAAAGACTTAAAAGAAGCGAAAAAAGACAGAAAGCAAAAAATGCGTGTACTCGGAAAAGAGTATCGACGCCGTGGTCAATCTCTCTTTCTTGTAGGTCGTGAACCCGAGTCAGAAGAGCGTGTTCAAATACCGCTTTCGGCTCTATCGCTTGATGTCGTAATTGCATATTTACTTCGCTTGCAACAAAATGGAACAGGCGAAGGTGAATCATTTAGATGGCGTGCACTACATGCACATTCGCAAGAAAAGGTGTCCCAACTAGAACGCGAAGTCGAGCGATTAGAAAAAGAAAATTCAACCATTCGAGAAGACTATGAGCAATTTGTTCATATCATGAATCGCGCAAGACGTTTAGTGACGTTAAATGACGAAGTCGAAAATGTAGCACCCGTTTTCCAAATGGAGAAAAACGGAAATTTAGTCGCAAAAGAACCGCCAGTCAATTGATTGGCGGGTTTTTTTGCATATTTAAAAATTCATCCGATTTTACTTAACATTTTTTGATTTCGTTCAACCACGCGGGTTAAGTAGTAGAGGTACAATTCGGATTCGCTTGGCTGGATGGACTGCATATGCACATTGTGCATCAAGTGGTTCATTAGACGTTGAATATGAATCACTGTATCTTGTACCGTAATTGTTTCTCCTGTAATTTCACTGAGAGAAGCCATGACTTCAGGAACGATTTGAGGATAAACAAATTTAGTTGTTACTCCTTGCAAGCCTGCATTGTAAAAATCTTGTATCAATTTAGCTCTTTCCGATCCGCTTCCTTCTATACATAGATAGATTTGAATCGCGATTCCTGAGCGTAACCGTCTCTGCGAGATGCCTGCAAATTTTTTACCATCGATGCTCAAATCATAGGATCCTGGACAGTAGGACCCGACAATCTCATAGGCTCCGATTCGTTCAGCATAATCGGGAAAAATATGTTTAATAAACTCAACCATAATATCGTAACCCGCTCCTATATCAAGCGCTTTATCTTGCTCCGATACCACAATTGATACATTTAATACACCACTATCTAATACAACGGCTAGTCCACCTGAATTCCGAACAATGGATTGATACCCATGTTCTTCTAAAACTTCTCTGCCATTCGCAATATGAGGAAGTCTGTGGTCTTGGATACCTAAGACAACCGTTTTATCGTGTACCCAAGTTCGAATGGTTGGCAAAGAGTCTTTTTTTCCAACTAGTTCACATAACATATCATCTGCGGCAAATGATTCGAGTGCAGAGCTTGAAAGACCGCTCATCGATTGGTCCCAAAAACGCCATTCTTTATTGACAAATAAATCTATAAACGTTGACATGGTTACTCTCCTGACATCATACTTTGGGCAGCTGTCATGAGGACGAGTTTATAAACGTCATCTGCAGAGCAGCCTCTTGATAAATCATTGACTGGCATATTCAAACCTTGCAAAATCGGACCGAGTGCTTCAAAACCACCTATGCGTTCAGTTAGTTTGTATCCAATATTTCCAGCTTCAAGTGATGGAAACACAAAAACATTGGCATCTCCTTGAATAGGAGAACCTGGCGCTTTTTTTGAGCCGATTTTTGGAACATAAGCTGCGTCAAATTGAAATTCACCATCAATGTGAAGTCCCGGTGCTTTTTCTTGAGCGAGCTTAGTTGCCTCCTCCACTTTTTTCGTTTCAGGAGAAACGGCTGATCCTTTCGTCGAAAACGACAGCATGGCGACTTTCGGTTCGATTCCAAATGCTTTTGCTGTTTTCGCACTTTCTATAGCAATTTCTGCTAGATCCTCACTTGTAGGAGCGATGGTAATGGCACAATCAGCGTAAACCAATCTCTCTTCTCCTCGTATCATTATGAACGCTCCGCTTGTTTTAGAGATACCAGGTTTGGTTTTAATAATTTGTAACGCTGGTCGAACCGTTTCAGCTGTCGTATGCGCTGCTCCACTAACTAAACCGTCTGCATATCCCGTATAAACTAGCATCGTACCGAATGTGTTCACTTCTTTAAGCTGTATTCTTGCCTGTGCATGAGTAGCTTTGCCATTTCGACGTTCCACAAATTTTTCAATTAACTCTTCTAGCTGATCAAACCGGACAGGATCAACTACTTCGATTCCTTCTAAATTGATGCCTGCTTGATTAGCAGCTACTTTCACAAGGTCCTGCGCTCCGACTAATATAGGTGTGACGATGCCCTCTTCTTGCAACATGCTTGCTGCTTTTAACACTCGCTCGTCCGTTCCCTCTGGCAAGACAATTTTAACTTTTTTATTCAAAATGGTTCGTTTAATTTCATCCATAAAGTTTGTCATGTGGCAACTGTCCTCTCACGTGATTTATATATAGGGATTCTTTTGTATTTTTATTTGACTACAGGTTTTCGATTCAGTGGTTCCAACGTCGGAGTCGGTCTAAATCGTCCTGTTCCGTTTTTCTTGTTGTCTAGCTGCGAAGCCTACCTCTCACCTAAGCTTCTGAAACTCGTTCGAAAGCAGCCTTTCGAGTCTTTTCTTCCAGCGTCGGTACCAAGCTTTCTAAGGCTTTTCCGCTTTTCTTTTAGCATACACGAATTTGTCATACTTCGTCATGTGTGAGTGGCGACATTGTAGGAATCGTAAAGGGTTTTATGCTACACTTGTTATGAGATTTTTTATTAAGAAGGAGTGTCCCATATATGAATGAAGCAGCACAAACATTAGATGGTTGGTACGTATTACATGATTTCCGTACCATGGATTGGACATCTTGGAAACAAGTATCTACTGAAGAACGTACAGTCGCTATAAACGAATTTTTAGCATTTATTGAAGAAATGAATGTTGTTCATGAAGCTAAAACAGGAAGTCACGCTTTCTATTCAATCGTTGGACAAAAAGCTGATTTCATGTTGATGACGTTACGTGAAACCATGGATGAGTTGCAACATATTGAAGCCAAATTCAACAAATTGGCAATCGCTGAATATACAATTCCTGCTTATTCTTATGTGTCAGTGGTTGAACTTTCAAATTACTTAGCTGGCGAATCCAATGAAGATCCTTATCAGAATCCTCATGTTCGTTCACGTTTGTATCCTGAACTTCCACGTACTCAATATGTTTGTTTCTATCCAATGGACAAGCGTCGTAACGGTGATGATAACTGGTACATGCTAGCAATGGAAGATCGTAAATCAATGATGCGCAGTCATGGTATGATTGGTCGCAGTTATGCAGGTAAAGTTAAACAAGTAATTAGTGGATCAATTGGATTTGACGACTTTGAATGGGGCGTTACGTTATTCGCGGATGATGTGCTTCAATTTAAAAAGTTGATTTATGAAATGCGTTTCGATGAGGTAAGTGCTCGATTTGCTGAGTTCGGTTCATTCTTCGTTGGAACATTATTAGATTCGAAAAAAACTACTAACTTTTTAAACGTATAAATGTTAGGGCTACGCAAAATTTTGCGTAGCCTTTTTTGTTCTATTTTTTAATGAATGTCATATGTTGAAATGGAGGAGGTTGTGCTGTGGCTGCTATTCGCGCAACTGAAAAAGACATTCAGACACTGGCCCGGTAAATGAGAGCTGAAGCGGAAAATGAAGGAAAGCAAGGCATGCTTTTAGTAGATAATGTCGGCGTCAATCGTGTTCGTGTAGACTGCTTGGACTTTAAAGCCATACGAGACATACAAGATACGGTGTTTCAAAGTCCTGGAGGATTTGAAGCCACGACCAAGTCCTATTTCTACCAACGAGCACGTGAAGTTGATAAAGCCTTGGCACGCATGGTTATTGCCGGCGAACGCTTCCACCCTGCTACACGATCTTTATGGTTTTTTGAACCCCCTGGCGAATGCCCTGCTCAATGGTATAACCTAACCAACCGCACGTTGGGCGCTTCAAAGCACACTGTTTCTACGCTCCGACAACTCAAGATTACCCGAGAATTAAAATTTGAAAGGATGATCACTTGGTACAATATTATTGGAACCCGGCTTACGCTCAACAAATGCAACAACAACAGCCCCCCCCTCAAGGTGGTAGACCATCTCAAGGCCTTGCCACAGAGGAATCATATATCGAAAACATTCTCCGCCTTAATAAAGGCAAACTTGCTACCTTTTACTTAACCTTTGAAAATAACCGCGAGTGGAATGCAAAAGTTGTAACGGGTATTATTGAAGCTGCTGGTCGCGATCACGTCATTGTAAGCGATCCACAGACCGGTAAACGTTACTTATTATTGCTAATTTACTTAGATTACGTAACATTTGATGAAGAGATTAACTATTTCAAATGAAACATGTAACGTAAAACCCTTCCGGATTCATTTCGGAAGGGTTTCGTTTAAATTAATTCTTTCATTCTTTCTTCAAGTGTCATTCTGAATTTTTCTGGCTCATCTAACCTAATGGCCATTCTTTCAAATTCTTTTCTCATTCCCATAAACAAAGTCGCTTCTATAGGGTTCTTAAATGACAATATAAAGTTAGGCTGCTGGATTTCAAAATCTTTTGCGATGAATTCCAGAGTTTCTGTTGATGTCTTATAGGGATTACCTAGTTGAATATCGGATATAAGCTCGTACGGAACGAATATACACTTTGACAATCCAAGGACCACGGAGAAACCTTCATCATGAAACGGTTTTTACTACCATACTTATCACCGCTTTTTATTTTAATTATACCTTTTTTCACATAAATAAAAATCCATATTACGACAAAAATATGACTATCCACCGTTCGTTATATCTAAACTCCAATAAAAAAGATGCTCTCTCAAAGAGAACATCTACTTATTAGTTCATATGTTTAACAACTGCTACGATAACAAGAATCCATGCAATCAGAAACGCAACTCCACCGATTGGCGTAATCGCTCCTAGAACACCAATTCCACTTAAACTTAAGATATATAGTGAACCCGAGAAAAACACAATTCCCACAAGCATTAGATAGCCTGCCCAGCTAAGTTGAGAAACGTGTCCGATTATACTCGAACTCATCAGAATACCTATCACAATCAGTCCGATCGCATGATACATTTGATATTGAACCGCTGTCTCCCAAATGGCTAAATACTTTTCAGATAGTTTTTCTTTTAACGCATGTGCTCCAAAAGCTCCAAACGCTACGGCTATAAATGCGTTTATCGCACCTGCAATAATAAAAAATGGCATAAGTACATTCCTTTCTTAATTCAATTAAAAGTCAAATAATGAATCGCCATTTGCTCCGTCTTCTTGTAACGGTTCAGCTGGTCGAAGCGATGGGGCTTCCCCTTGATGAATCGGTGGTAAATCCACAGATTTGGGACGTTCATTTAACGCAACATCACATAATGCTCGAATGGCGACCAAAGCCTCACGTGCAACGGTGTCATCTTGATGCTTGGCTGACGTTGCATGCTTTTCTATTTCTAAAATAAGTCTGCTAAGCGGGATCATTCCTTACCTGCCTCCCTTGGTTTCGGTTGGAAATTCATACATTCCATGCCGGACGATCGCTTCACAACAATCGAAGGCAATTCTTTTGTTTTAAATTGATAAGCTCGACAACCCCTAGGATGGCGTGTGTCCCACGTGACGTAAAAATGGCGACATTGAAAACAATTCACGCTCAAGTGAACTCACCCTCCTTTTTCTCTTATCACTTTACCATGAATTTTCATTTAAGCAAAAGTCGATAGGCGTATGACCCAGGTTTACTAAATAATCATTTATTTTTGAAAAAGGTTTGCTTCCAAAGAACCCTCGATGTGCACTTAACGGGCTTGGGTGAACAGATTCGATGATTAGATGACGGGATGTATCAATAAGTCCTCGTTTTTGCTGAGCTGGTCTTCCCCACAACACGAAAATAACTGGATTCTCTCGCTCAGATAACTTCTGAATGACCGCGTCCGTAAACGTCTCCCAACCATTTCCTTTATGAGAATGGGCTTTCCCTTGTCGAACGGTTAAGACAGTGTTTAACAATAAAACTCCTTGGCTTGCCCATTTCGTCAGATTGCCATGTTGTGGAATCTCACATCCCAAATCATCCTGTAATTCTTTTAAAATGTTTCTTAGACTAGGTGGATGCTTTACGCCATTTTGCACAGAGAAACTAAGTCCGTGCGCCTGCCCCTCGCCATGGTATGGATCTTGTCCAAGAATAACGACCTTAACATCTTGAAATGATGTCTGATGAAAGGCATTCCATAAATGATCCATGTCAGGAAAAATAGTCCCGTTTTCATATTCTACTTTTAAGTGTTCCCAAAGATTTAGGTAATAAGGTTTTTCAAATTCACCAGCAAGTACTTCCTGCCAATCATTTTGATAGATTAATTTAGACAAATTGTTCACTCCTCAAACTCCACCGTTACTTTATAATCCACTAAGGAAAACATATCCGCTACGGATCTTGCCGCATTTTCTTCTGCAAGTTCCAGCACTCCTTGAGCAGAGGTTTCTTCTACCATTAACCTACCAGCTTCTTCAGCTAACTCGTAAGCTTCTTCGATATTCGCCTTTTCACGGAATGCCCCTTCATATGAAAAGACTTCCACTTGGTCAAATAAAATCTCTGGACCTCCAAGGAATTCAGCTTTCGGTAAAACAATCGTTGCCGTTTTTGCTTCTTTATCTAGGGTTACATCATTTGCATCTACCTGTGAGAAGTCTATTCCAGCTTTGATAGATCCAGGAATCACCACAAGTAATTGCCGTTTCGTTCCAGGTAAATCAAGTCCAATTTCTTGGCCAAACAACTGATTATCTTGTCTTTCAACGATAACTTTCGTATAGGCTTCAGCTGTTGCCAGTTCATTAAGTGATTGAATTTGTTCAAGGAACGCACCTTTATTTTCAGTAAACGTACTGCCTTTAAGCATCCACATCGTTAAAAAGGGAATACTGACAATTAAGGCTACTAAAAGTGCACCAATCCATAAAAACTTGCGTGTCCAAATCGATACTAGCATCGATCCAACTCGCCAAAAGCCTGAAGATTGAGGTGTGACACTATCAATTGTCACTGCAATTTCATCTTGTGCTTTGAGTTCTTTTAACAGTTTTTCAATTTCTTCAATCCGCTTTTCTTTTGACATGACTCTCCTCTTTTCGATTGAATTCGCTATGAATCTAGTACGTTAACCTTAAAGGAAAGTTTCAAATTGAACAACTAAGTCGAGCATGATAGGATACAAAAAGAGGTGAGGAATCGTGTCAGATTATCAGTGGCGTGAAAAATTAAGGAATGTACAGAAATCGACAAAAGAAGAAAGCCAAGTTCCGGAGCGTGCAAAATCGCTTGGATTTGGGTGTTTCACGCTCGGCATGATTTTGATGAGTTTATTTTTAGCTTTCTTTGCTTATGGATTATTTACAGAAGGACAATGGATATTCGGTACAGTTTCGATCGTAATAGTGGTTGGCATCGGATTTATGGTATTCAAATTATTAAAAGCCGATAAGTTACCATAATTGAAATTCTTCCTACATTTGTTAGTATAGTACCTAGAAACCACATGAAAAGAGGAGTAAATATGACTATGAAAAAAACACTTACAATCGCTGGATCTGATACATCTGGTGGTGCCGGTATACAAGCAGATTTAAAAACATTCCAAGAGCTTGGTACATATGGAATGAATGCTTTAACTGTAATCGTTACAATGGATCCTGATAATGGCTGGAGTCACGGTATTCACCCGATCCCAGTTGAAACTTTACAAGCCCAGTTAAAAACAGCGTTATCTACAAAAGTAGATGCAATTAAAACGGGCATGCTCCCTACTGTAGAAATTATTAAGACAGCAGCTGATGCAATTGATCGTTCAGGTTTAGATAAAGTGGTAATCGATCCTGTTTTAGTATGTAAGGGAGAAGACGAAGCTTTATTCCCCGAAAACGTTGAAGCAATTGTTCAATCTCTTCTACCAAGAGCTTTAGTCGTCACACCAAACTTATTTGAAGCAGGTCAACTTTCTGGACTCGGTACTTTAACTACAATTGACGACATGAAGCGTGCAGCTGAAAAAATTTATGAAGCTGGTGCTAAGAACGTTGTTATTAAAGGCGGTAAGCAACTTAAACACGAGAAAGCGGTTGACTTGTTCTATAACGGTTCAACATTCACTTTGTTAGAATCGGAAAAAACCGATACTTCATATAACCATGGGGCGGGCTGTACATTTGCTGCTGCTATTACAGCTAACTTAGCAAATGGTCTTGCTGTTGATGAATCTGTATTGGAAGCGAAAAAATTTGTTTCTGCTGCGATTGCAAACGGTTGGAAATTAAATGAACATGTGGGACCTGTGATGCACGGAGCAAAAAATCGTTTCGGAGCACCAGAAATCACAACATCTGAAATATAGAGTTTTAAACTGTGCACACCATCTATTGTGATGGTGTGTTTTTTTGGTGATTGATTCAATTAATAGTGATGCTTCTCATTAATCTGGCGGATATCTCAATTAATATGGCGCTTCTGACTGATAATCTGGCGTTTCTCGCTAATAATGTGGCGATTGAGACCAATAATCTGGCGAAAATCAACATTATTCTGGCGTTATACCTCATTTAAGTATGGCAAAGCCCATTTGTAGAATAAGTCTCATCAAAAAAAGGAAACCAATTTTGGTTTCCATTTCCAATTATTTATTTGTTTTTACTTGACTGAAGTAAAACCATTTTTTCTTTCAGTTGCTGTTGATTCCATTCGATAACCTCATCTGAGACATACTTCATCTTTTTTCGCTTCGCTACA
>JBEVEQ010000085.1:0-11742 GCA_040512715.1 Paenisporosarcina sp.
TGAGTTATCTCTCACTTGGCCAAAATCATTTTCATATCTAAAACGGATTTTATCAGAACCTGAACCATACAAAACTTTATTTAGCTGCTCTTTTGGCAGTTCCTCAACTGGAACAGACATATCGATTTTATAATGCTTACATACCGCTTCTAATAATTGGGGGTAATATTGAGAACTCGTAGGTTCCCATGGAGCAATGGCTCCATTCCGAAGAGACTTGGACCAATCAGGAATGACTAATTCTGGATCTACTTCGAGTTTTGTTCCTAACCCATCACATTCCGGACATGCCCCAAATGGACTGTTGAATGAAAACATGCGTGGTTCAAGTTCACCTATAGAGAATCCACAAATTGGACATGCATGGTGTTCACTAAATAAAATTTCTTCATGCTCCATTACATCAATCAGTACTCGTCCATCTGCCAAGCGTAAAGCTGACTCTAAAGAATCGGCAAGGCGCGGAGCGATATCTTCTTTCATGACAATGCGGTCAATGACGATTTCAATATCGTGTTTTTTGTTCTTCTCTAATTGAATATCATCATCTAAGTCCATTAGATCACCATTCACTCGAACCCTAACATAACCTTGTTTTTTAACATCTTCTAGCATTTTGGCATGCGTTCCCTTACGACCAGAAACAATGGGGGCGAGAATTTGCATGCGTGTCTTTTCAGGAAACTCTAGTAAGCGATCCACCATTTGCTCAATGGTTTGGGATGTAATTTCAATTCCATGATTCGGACATATTGGTTTTCCTACTCGTGCATACAAAAGTCGCAAATAATCATAGATTTCCGTTACTGTACCTACAGTTGAACGAGGATTTCGACTCGTCGTTTTTTGGTCGATTGAAATTGCTGGTGATAACCCTTCAATCGAGTCAACATCAGGCTTATCCATTTGTCCTAAAAACTGGCGAGCATAAGCAGATAGCGACTCAACATAACGACGTTGTCCTTCTGCGTATATCGTATCAAATGCTAATGATGATTTACCTGAACCGGATAAGCCCGTCATAACGACGAGCTTATCACGTGGTATCGATAAAGAAAGATTTTTTAAGTTATGTGCACGTGCACCTTCTATACGTATTTCTTGATTTTTCAAATTGAATCATCCTTCCACTTTCAGTTCCAAAATGGTATCACGCAACTCTGCTGCTCTCTCGAAATCCAATGCTTTCGCTGCATCTTTCATTTCTTTTTCGAGGGTTAACAAGAGCGTTGCCTTCTCGTCTTTTGTTAGTTTTTTTCCTTTTGTCACTTTTTCCATATAAGTAACCGTCTCTTCGGCATCGTGTGATGCACGAATCACGTCGCGAATTTTTTTCTGAATGGTTGTCGGTGTTTTACCATGTTTTTCGTTATATTCTTTTTGTATATTACGTCGTCGTTCTGTTTCTCCAATAGCTTTTGTCATCGAATCAGTCATACGATCCGCATACATAATGACATGTCCATTTGAATTACGCGCAGCACGTCCAATCGTTTGAATAAGTGAACGTTCAGAACGTAGGAATCCTTCTTTATCAGCATCTAAGATCGTAACTAGAGAAACCTCTGGAATATCTAGTCCTTCTCTTAATAAGTTAATACCAATCAAAACATCGTACACACCCATTCGAAGTTCACGGATGATTTCGATTCGCTCTAAAGTTTTTATTTCAGAGTGCAGATAGTTTACTTTAATACCGATTTCTTTGAGATAAGCTGATAAATCTTCAGACATTTTTTTCGTAAGCGTCGTGACTAAGACACGTTCATTCTTCTCTGTTCGCTTACGGATTTCTTCTATTAAATCATCTATTTGGCCTTCAATTGGTCGTACTTCAATCGTTGGGTCTAGTAGACCCGTTGGACGAATAATTTGTTCGACCATTTCTGGCGTGTGTTCTAACTCATATGGTCCTGGAGTTGCTGATACAAATATCGCCTGATTCATATGACCTTCAAATTCTTGAAAGGTTAATGGACGATTATCCATCGCCGATGGCAGTCGGAACCCATGATCAACCAATACTTTTTTACGCGCTTGGTCACCATTGAACATACCCCGTACTTGGGGCAATGTTACATGACTCTCATCCACTACTAGTAAGAAATCATCAGGAAAGTAATCAAGCAAAGTATATGGCGTTGCTCCAGGTTCGCGTAAAGTTAAGTGGCGAGAGTAGTTTTCGATACCTGAACAAAAGCCCATCTCTCTCATCATTTCCAAATCATAGCGAGTGCGTTGTTCAAGTCGTTGTGCTTCTAACAGCTTGTCCTCAGCTCTCAGGATTTTCAACTGCTCTTCGAGTTCAATCTCAATGTTTTCGATGGCTTTAACTAGTTTTTCTTCGCGTGTTACGAAATGGGAATTCGGAAAAATAGCTACATGTTCACGTTCTCCGATAATCTCTCCAGTTAAAGCATCTACTTCACGAATGCGATCTACTTCATCACCGAAAAATTCAACACGAATACAACGCTCGTCGCGTGAAGCCGGGAAAATCTCGACAACATCTCCACGAACGCGGAATTTACCTCGAACAAAATTAACGTCATTTCGCTCGTATTGAATATCAACTAATTTTCTCAAAAGCTGATTGCGTTCAATTTCCATACCTTTACGAAGTGATAACACCATTTCTCTATACTCTTCGGGATTACCTAGTCCATAAATGCAGGACACTGAAGCGACGATTAATACATCCTCTCGCTCAAATAAGGCAGATGTAGCTGAGTGTCGTAGCTTATCAATTTCTTCATTAATACTCGAATCTTTTTCGATGTACGTATCGGTTTGTGGTACATAGGCTTCTGGTTGATAGTAATCATAAAAGCTGACAAAATATTCGACTGCATTATTTGGAAAAAATTCTTTAAACTCACTATATAATTGGCCTGCCAATGTTTTGTTATGGGCCATGACTAACGTTGGCCGCTTTATTTCTTTAACGACATTCGAAACAGTAAATGTTTTCCCTGTTCCAGTAGCACCAAGTAAAGTTTGGTATTTTCTACCTTCTTCAATTCCTTGTATTAATTCTTGAATAGCTTGGGGCTGATCTCCATCTGGTTGATAAGGAGCTTGTAAATCAAATGACTGTACGATAACAATTCCTCCTGTATTAAGCAATGTTTGCTCTTGAATTCGTTTTATATTTATATCTTCAGCTTATCATATTCCCTATTTCATTACGAATAAAAAGCGAACGTATGTTTTTTGTTAAGTCATGTAAAAATCCGTTCTTCGAAAAGAACGGATACACTAAAGGTTTATTCATTTAAATGACTTCACTTTCTCGTTGCAGTTCTTGAAGTTCTTGCGTGAATTCAACAAAGGATCCTTTGTTTTTTTGATCGAGCGCATCATCAATTAATGTAAGTAATCTCTCTTTTCGCTGTTCACGATGTACATGGTTTAAAAATAAATCCATATAAATCTCATTCAACAGCTTCTCTGCTTCAGTAACCGTTTGACTTCGTCCCATGGCTTTAAGAAAGTCGGCATAAGAATAATATTTATCCATTGCAATCACCTCGGATGCCTTTTTTCTATTATAGATAATAAAGGGGTGAAGTTGCAAATATTTTTTCTGAAAATTCAATTAGATATTTTTCGTGATATTTTAATTTTTTAGTTAATTAGTATTGCGGAATTTCCAAATTTCTCTATAATAGGGTTTGTAGCCTAAAAAAAGGGGATGTGAATATTTGAACACTCATTTGTCTGTTGCATCTAATTACCTTGTTTCATTTAATACGGTTTCACTCGAACCAATTTGGATTGAACATAAGTTATGCACGCGTGTCATTGAGAATCATGCTGAGTTTATCGTAAAAATGAAACCGATTAACATTATTAAAAAATCACTCATTTTTTATGGTACCTCATACAAGCACGCCACATTTTTTTCTAAAGAAGCAATTGGAAACTTACATAAGATCCCGATCATTCTCTCACATGATTTTGGTCACCCTCTCATCATGATGCCAACACTCTCTCCAGATTCAGACAGCAATATTTGGATTGCTTTTTCTGCCGTTGATTATTACTCTCAAAACTCACTTGGACAATGCCTCGTACATTTCACGAATACACGCGTGATTCCCGTCAACGTTTCGTATACCACGATGTGTAGACAATTTGTTCTTTGTCACTTTCTTACGAATCATTTCCAAAAAACTCGTCAACACATGCAAAAGCCGTTTTCACAGCCTCCAGTTACATATTTACAAAGTCGTATCATGCCAAAACGTTAAACTTCACATATTAAACGTAAAAGTCCTTCCTATGTTTATAGAAAGGACTTTTACACATGTACTAATTCTCAGTTGATTTGTTTCATCATGACCAAATACACGCCAAGAAGTTCCTCTACACGATTGCGCAGCCGGACGTTTAAGTAGCGACGGTGTTCTTCGTATCCGCCGTGAAAGAAGACATATTCGGTGAAGGTGTCATCGCGGTTGCCTCGAATGATTTTCATGTTCTTTTGGCGGAGATACAATTTCGTATCTTTTAACTCACGTTGAGCTTCTTTCACTGCTTGATCGATTATCGCGACATAAGGTCTTTTCAATTTAAAAGGTCCCTTTTCCACAATCTCACGATCCCGCTCCAAGACCGTCAAAACCATTGGCAAGTAAATCATGTTTTCAAAATGGGGTAAACTTTCAGCTGGAATGAGTGGCATGCTCTCGCCTCCTTTAAGAACATTCGTTCGTGTTTTTAGTGTACCCCATTTTCCGGAAAATACAAGTGGCAAAAATTACTTTTTATCGTTCCAACGCTTGTCCTGTCTCACTTTAAGTCTACTTGCATGAGATTTTATTCAAAATAAAAAGACCTTTTCAGGTCCTCAAAAATGATTGGTGTTCGCTTCTTAAAAGGTCAGCAAGCTTGATATTTTCCTTTAAGTACAACGGTATACCAGCATGATTTAAAATTTCTTGAGTAGTCATCCAAATTACTTCATCCACTTCATCAGAACTTTTGGCAAAAGCTTCTCCATCAAAATTTTTGCAAAGAAAAACAACATCAACTACATGTATGCCCGCATCAGTGATAAACGAAGAACTATTCACGTAGCTTAAGTTTGAAACCTCAATCCCTATTTCTTCATCGATTTCCCGGATTAATGTTCTTTCAAGAATATCCGAGGACGCCCCTTCTTTTTCAACTTTGCCACCAACCAAAGATAGGCATCCTCCAGCATGCTCCTCTTTTTCACTACGCCTAATTAAGAGCCATTTTTCTTCTTTATAAATGGCACCTTCTACATTTACGATAAACATATATATCCTCCTAAAGAACTTCCTCATTCATAGAATGGTTTAATTCATCATGCGGTTCAAAAAGTTGGATCTTTTCAAAAGTAGGATGGACTTCATGTATTTTCTTTACTAATGTTTCAACCCCAAAGATTTCAGTAAAAGTGTGGCTGCCTACTAAAAGATTTATGCCTACAAATTGTGCATACTGAATCGTATACAAACTCACTTCTCCGGTTATGTATGTATCGCACCCACTATCTATAGCCGATTTAATATGATTGGTAGAGTTGCCGGCTCCTGTTAAAACACCAACTTTCTTGATTTCTTGCTGATTGTTTTTCCAGACTCGAACCGGTTCATTTAAGGTTGATCGCATTTTTTGTACAAATTGTTCAAAAGAAATAGCGTTCTCAAACTCACCAACACCTGGAATACTATCACCTTGAAAAGTTGAATATCGTAGAATCGTATCCACTTCAAGTGCATTCATGAATGAAGTACAAGTACCAAATTCCACATAATCTAGAGGACCGTGAATGAAAAAGTGACTGATATTGTGTTTAGTTAACAACTCCACACACTCGTCCTTTAATCCATAAATAAAATCCCACGCATCATGGTGCGTAATCATCAAATCCACTTTATGTGCAATGGCTTGTTCGATTGTTGCAAGTGTAAGATTTGTACAATAACCAACTTTATGAATGGACGTGTTGGACCTGTTCAAAAACCCAAAGTCGTCTTCATGTTCTTGCCATAACTGCTCATCAAATAATTTGTTTAATGTCTCTTGAAACTCGATTAATTTCAATTCAATTCCACCCCTCTGTTTTTATATAAAGCTCTGTTAAATGACGTTGTCGTTAGAGAGGAATCTGCGACAAAATCACTGCTCCTGTTTTTGCATCGCTACGCTAGCTTCGAAACATGAAAGTGCGTTGCATCGCTTCTCTAGCTTCGTCGCAAAGAATAGGGTCAAACATTTCGACCCTATTCTTTCCTGCGGAAAAACGGGCTGGCAAGACCCCTCAGCGAGAACAAAGGAACGACGGCTAAGAACACCACCTCGCGAGCGCAACGCCTTCGTGACCAACATCCTGTTGACCTGAGGAGGCTTGCTAGTTCGTCCGCGGAAAGGGAGCTGATTCCCTCTCTTTTTCTATTAAAAATCAACAGTAAAAGCTAACAGTGCCTTAAAGAAAAAGCTATCCTCAAAAGGAGGATAGCTTAAGCCAATTGGCTAGACCAACGCATGGCTTGGTTATATGATTGGCGAAGTTGTTCTTCAGCCAAATTCAACTTTTCAGAAAAAACTTGAATTCGTGCCCAATCTAATTGATCGAAAGCTATTGCAAGTTCTATATAATCGGACATGTCTGTATGGTTACCCATTAAGGTTTCAACAATTTGGTCGGATAAGGGTAATTGCTGCATAATTTGATGAAAAGGTTTGTGTAAAAGTGCATCCATTAAAGAAAACATTCCGGTAAGGAAATATTCAGCAGCGTTATCTTTTCGATTGTGCTTAGCCAACAATTCACAGAATTTGGCACGGAATAACGAGGAACCAATCAGTGCATTTCTACTAAGATCTACCTCTTCCCGCATCGTTTCACGCATGGCCAAAATATAAATCCATTTATGTAATTCAGTTAATCCCAAGACAACAACTGCCTGTTTAATGGATCTCACTTTACTTCTTGAAGGTGAAGCATTAATCAGTTTTAACAACTTAAAGGACAATGACACATCACGTTCAATTAAATCCGCAATATGTGTGACGTTCGCCTGTTCTTCACTTATTAAGCGGATAATTCGGAAATAATTAGCGATATTCGCAGGGATATCTTTGCCTTGGATGATATGAGGCTTAGAAAAAAAATATCCTTGGAAAAGATGATAGCCTACTTTTTTCGCTTCCTCAAATTCGTCACGAGTCTCCACTTTCTCAGCTAATAAATGAATATGTGAATAATTGGATTTAAAAAATGTTTCAATACGTTTACGATCATCTGAAGTAGAAGCCATAAAATCAACTTTTATGAAATCAACCAATGAAAAGATTTCTTTTGATAGTAGAATTTGTTCTGTCAAAGTAAAATCATCAAGAGCAATCTTAAATCCTTTTTGTTTCAGTTGACGAATATTATTAATCACCAAAGGTGTTATTTGAACATTTTCTAAAATTTCGATGATGATATATTTTGAATCGAGTGTATCGAAGATAGGTTCATGTAATAGATTCTCCGTAAAATTAATAAAACACGGACGTCCATTAGTTAAGTCTTCTAAACCAATTGTTAAGAAAGAATTGACGAGAACCTCCATGGTAGCACGGTCTCCATCAATTTGAGGAAATGTATTCAAATCACTATTTCGATATAGGAGCTCGAATGCATAAACTTTTTCGTTCTGGTCAAATATGGGTTGACGCCCTATAAATATCTCCATTTATGCGCCTCATTTACTAGAATTGATAGGAATAGTATACCAATAACATCCAAAAAATCCTATTTAATTTTTTCTAGATTTCGACTTCTCCCATTCCCATTAGTAGCTGATGACCAACATCGAGTAGCGGCGATGAAAAAAAGTGACTTGTACAAAGAATTTCACAGATATCCAGACATTACGGAAAATCCTGTTTCAAAGAGACTGATGGTAACAAGGTCCAAAAAGTGATATGTTTTGTAGGATAAAAATTTTCTGAAATGTTAACAAACTAAGGGGGACTTAAAATGGAAGGCATTCGTTATGAACAGAATGGAAACTTGGCGATTATCACCTTAAATCGACCAGAATCGATGAACGCATTTAATTATGAAATGTTACGAGAGCTTGGACAAGTAGCTGAGGCGATTCGTATAAACCCAGATATTCGAGTTGTAATTTTTACGGGGGCTGGAGAAAAAGCATTTAGTGTTGGTGCTGATTTAAAGGAACGTAAAACCTTAACTGAACAACAAGTAAAACGAAATATATACAAAATAGGCGAGGTTTTCTCAGCAATTGAAAGTCTCCCTCAACCGACAATTGCCATGATGAATGGCTATGCATTTGGTGGTGGAATGGAGCTTGCCTTATCTTGTGACTTCCGAATCGCTGCTCATGATATTACTCTTGGATTAACGGAAACAAGTTTAGCGATTATTCCTGGGGCTGGTGGAACACAACGTTTGCCAAGACTTATTGGCGAGTCTAGAGCAATGGAACTCATCTTGACTGCCCGACGACTAAATGCAGAAGAGGCATTAGCATACGGTATTTTAACTAAAGTGGTTGGGAAAGATAGTTTACTAGAAGAAACAGGGAAATTCGCCGATATCATGCTTGCAAATGGACCGATTGCTTTGCAACAAGCTAAGTTTGCTATCAAACATGGAATGAACGCAGACTTGCAAACAGGTTTACATATTGAAAGAAAAGCATACGAGATGACGATTCCAACTGAAGATCGAGTAGAAGCATTACTTGCATTCAGTGAAAAACGCAAACCTCAATTTAAAGGAAAATAATGATGTATGAAGGCTCCCAGTATAGGGAGCTTTTTTAGTTTCCTCGACTCCTATTTGGTTTTTCCATTTTTTGATAATTACAACTGAGATCGTTAAAATTCTAACGGAGATTCCGATTTTTTTAACCGAGAACGCTATTTTTATAACCAAGATGCCAAAATCTCTAACTGAGACACCCTCAGCTACCATAAAATGAAAAAATCACCCCATACAAACGTATGGAGTGACTGTAATCAATAATTATTAAGCTAAACCTTGTTGTAAATCCTCTAGTAAATCCTCAACGTCTTCAATTCCTACTGAAATACGAACCAAGCCGTCGAGTATACCTAGTTCTTGACGACGTTCAACAGGTATTGAAGCATGTGTCATCTGAGCAGGAACAGAAATCAAGCTTTCCACCGCACCTAAACTTTCAGCCAATGTGAAGTAACGCAATTTCTTCAATAGCTGTGCGGCTTTTTCTGTGCTTCCAACGTCAAATGAAATCATTCCACCAAAACCAGTTGTTTGCTGCTTCATAATGTCATGGCCAGCATGCGTTTCAAGTCCAGGATAATAAACCTTGCCTACTGCTTCATGAGCAACTAGAAAATCGGCAATTCGCTTCGCGTTCGAATTCGTTTCTTCCATACGAATTCCAAGCGTTTTAAAACCACGAATAAGTAGCCATGAATCTTGCGGTCCTAAAATTGCGCCAACCGAATTTTGAACAAAGTGAAGATCCTTTGCCAATTCTTCTGTCGCGACCACAACTAAACCAGCCACAACATCACTATGACCACCGATGTATTTCGTTGCACTATGCAAAACGATATCGGCACCTAGAGAAATTGGTTGTTGTAAATAAGGAGTCATGAAAGTGTTATCAACAATGGTTAAAAGTCCTTTAGATTTCGCAAGTTTCGCAATCTCAGCGATATTCGTTACTTTCAATAAAGGATTGGTCGGTGTTTCTAAAAAGACCGCCTTCGTATTTTCTTTAATTGCCGCTTCAAATTCAGCCGTATTCGAAGAGTCTACAAACGTAGATTCGATGCCGAAACGGTTTAACACTTTAGTCATCACGCGATATGTACCACCGTACACATCGTCCGTCATTACAATATGATCGCCAGAATTAAACAGCATCATAACTGAACTGATTGCCGCCATTCCAGATCCAAACGCAAAACCAGCATGACCTCCTTCAAGATCACTGATTAATACTTCAAGTGCATGACGAGTTGGATTTCCAGTTCGTGAATATTCGTAACCACGAAAATCTCCAACCGCATCCTGTTTATAGGTACTTACTTGATAAATGGGTGTTGAAACAGCACCGGTAGTTTCATCGCCAACAATTCCGGCATGTATTAATTTCGTTTTAGGTCTCATCCTAAATCATCCTCCTTCAATAGATCATATACATTTTGACTTAAATAACGTTCACTAGAGTCTGCAAAAATGGTGACAATATGACTTCCTTCTTTGGCTACTTTTGCTTCTTCTAATGAGGCAAATAGAGCAGCTCCTGATGAACTTCCAACAAGTAAGCCTTCTTCTTTAGACAACTCGCGAAGCTTCTCAAATGCATTTCGGTCTGTGACCGTATGAATGGCATTAAAGTAGGATTTGTCCATATACGCAGGAAGAAATTCCATACCAATTCCTTCAGTAAAATGCGACCCAGCTTCTCCTCCATTTAAAATAGAGCCTTCTGGTTCAACAATAACTGTCTTAATGTCTGCATTTTTAGTTTTTAAATACCTAGCAGTTCCCATAAATGTTCCACCTGAACCCGCTCCAGCAACAAATACATCAATTTGTCCGTCTAAATCACGCCATAACTCCGGACCAAGCGTGTGCACATACGTTTCTGGATTGGCCGGATTTGAAAATTGCGAAGGTGAAAAAGCTCCTGGTATTTCAAGAACCATTTCTTTTGCTTTTTCTATCGCACCTTTCATCCCAAGTTCAGTCGGCGTATTTACAATTTCAGCACCAAGTGCTCGCATCAATGTTTGCTTTTCCATGCTAAATTTTTCTGGCACTACAAACTTCACTGTATATCCTTTTCCAATTGCTGCTAAAGCTAACCCAATTCCAGTGTTTCCAGCAGTTGGTTCGATAATCGTCCCACTAGGCTGCAATTGACCAGACTCTTCTGCATCACGTAATAGTGATAATCCTAAACGGTCCTTTACACTCCCACCTGGATTCATAAATTCCAGCTTGGCAAAAATCCGACAATTGTTCGGAATCTTGATATTTTTCAATTCTACAACTGGCGTGTTCCCAATTAATTCATGCACACTGCCATAGACATTCATTATGCTTCCTCCGCGAATACAGTGCGCCACTCGTCTTTCTTCGAAAGCATTTCGCGTGCGATTGCTTGTGCTCCTTCTAAGCTGTGGTTTGCTGCCCATCCACATTGAACTTCATTACATGCTGGAACTTCGGTCGCATTTAACACATCTTCTAAAGTCTTTTCTAAAATCGTCAAAATCTCGTCAAAGTCATCGTGATTAATCACAGCCAAGTAGAATCCAGTTTGGCATCCCATCGGACTCATATCCACAACTTTGTCTGTGTGATTGCGAATGTTTTCAGCCATTAAATGTTCGATTGAATGAAGACCAGCCATCTCCATATGTTCTTTGTTCGGTTGCTTGAAACGAATATCATATTTTAGAATTTCGTCTCCATTTGCCCCAAGCTTTCGTCCAGCTAAACGTACATAAGGTGCAACCACTTTGGTATGATCTAAATTAAAGCTTTCTACATTCATTTGTTTCAACTTCAACACTCCTTAGTTTTTAGTTGCTTCCATCAACCACACATAATCATTCATACGCTCAAAATGAATTTCAAATCCAGCATTTTTAAATGCAGATTCCAAAACAGAAATGGTTGTATAGTATTCGCGTTCCAAATCATCTGCTACATGGTTATATCCACGTGAACGCTCTTTGTTG
>JBEVEQ010000086.1:0-3260 GCA_040512715.1 Paenisporosarcina sp.
CCACTTTTAGGGATTCCGTGTTGCTTGGCGTGCAGGCGCGAGACTCCTGCGGGAACAGCGCGAGCCGAAGACCCTGCAGCGAGCGGAGCGAGTGAAGCGGCTTAGGCCGTGCCCGCGGAAAGCGAGCGCTGAAACGCAAAGCAATGGATCAGAGCATCGTGCTAACTATTTTACACTGAAAATATTCTGAAAAACTCTTGACTAATGGTAAGAAAGCGTCCGTCTGTTTTTGTTTCTACATCGCTTTGCTAGCTTCGAAACAAGAAAGAACGCTGCATTCCAACGCTAACTTCGAAACATGAAAGTACGTTGGAACGAAAATCATCTGTATAGTTTAACAGAGCTAAATAAAAAAAGACCAGATTCGATTATCGAATCTGGTCTTTTGTATGATTACGCTTTTTTCATTAACTGAGCTTTTTTACGAGCCGCTGTGTTTTTATGAATTAATCCTTTTGAAGCTGCTTTATCAACTTGCTTGATTGCAGATAATAAAAGGTCTTTTGCGTTTTCTTCATTATTAAGAGAAGCCGTTTCAGCTTTCTTAACTGCTGTACGCATTGTCGATTTGTTGTGAGCGTTTTGTACATTTGAAGTAGCATTCGTTTTCACACGTTTAATCGCAGATTTAATGTTTGGCATATCTTTCACCTCCTAAAAAGTCATTCTTTTCGATACACATCGCATTTCTATGTCAGTTTCGCTATAATCTCAGCTTAAACAGAAATTAAAAGCTTACTTCCTTAACTTGCTACTGTTTCAAAAAGAATTCGAGATACTAAGTTTCTCGAGTGTCAGCTTTGCGCATTTATAGGGCGCAGTTTGCTATACGTATTAGATTTTAATTCTCAATACAACAAGCATCATTTTATCAAACCAAAACTTAAATTGCAATAGATTCACGCAAAGAATATTTACTTGACACCTTGGGCAACCTTTTTATGAGGTGAAAAAAATGAATAAACAAAATTTATTAAGATCGGATTTAATTGACGAAGCCACTGAAGTTGTCCAACATCGAACGAAAAAAGAGAAAGACACATTGTATGAAACGCCAGGAATTCAAATGAGTGAAGATCGTAAAGGTCGAGTTCTCATCACACACATTAAAACAGATCCAGAAGGTGCTGCGACCATAGGAAAAAAAGATGGTACTTATATTACTTTATCGGTTCCAACTTTGACTGCAGAAGATGAGGATGGCTTTAAAGAGCTTGAGCAACAATTCATCTCTTCATTGGAAGATATTCATGAAGAGTTGAACCTTCCATCAACTTCAAAAATACTCATTATTGGTTTAGGAAATCGTACAATTACCCCGGATGCAATTGGACCGTTTACTATTGAACGCTTCCACGAGGAAATGTTTTCTATGCCTTTTGAACATGGTCAGGTCATTTTATATGCACCTGGTGTTACTGGGCAGACAGGGCTTGAAACAAGTGAATTTGTTAACGCTATGGCTAAACATGTTAAACCGGATTTAATAATAGTCATTGACGCTTTAGCAGCACGAAATCAAGATCGACTTTGTAAAACCATTCAGTTAACAAATACAGGAATTCATCCAGGATCAGGTGTAGGAAATGCTCGAAGTGAAATATCTTTTGATTCTTTAGGAATACCAGTGACAGCTATTGGTGTGCCTATGGTAGTTGACGCACCTGTACTTGTAGTGGATGCTATCGAGACCGTTTTTAAGGTCATTTCTAGTCAAATTAATGCAGCAAACAATCCTTCATCGGCGCTTTCCATTGGTTCTTGGTTGAGAAACACAGATACTCCTATTGATGTTGATGCAATCAAGCCTATTTTTGGTGAATGGAGTGGATGGTCTTCTGAGGAAATTCGTGCTCTTTTACAAGAGGTACTGCCTCCGCATCATCAACAACTTTTTGTCACACCAAAAGAAACCGACTCGTGGGTCCTTAAACATGCTGAACTTATTCAAGTTAGCGTAACGAAATGGCTTCAAGGAAAAGTTTTTAGTTCTATCACTCCTTAATCCTACGTAATCTGTAGGAAGGAGGGGTGATTAATGCGAAAAACCGTTCAAAAAGCTATTAGTTTTTATCTTTTTTTATTTTTACTGCCAATTATTTTTGTTAAAATCCCTATTCTCGCATTTGAACCTATAGTAAATGAACAAGTAGAAACACGGCCAGTTGCGTATGCAGCAAATGTGACAAAAGAGGTTCCATTAACTGAAGAAAAAACGCCATTGACAGCTTTATTATTGTTTACACATTCTCATGAAGCCTATCATCCCATCATTAATAAGGAAATCGGAGTTACGGCTAACTATCACTCTACAAGTAATATCACCAATATTAGTGACTTGGTGACAAAACACTTCTTGCTGAATAATATTGAAGTGGATGTTTTACCATACGACAATATGAATGAAATGAAAATCTCTAACCGCCTATTACCTGAAGCATATTCGGCCATACGTCCAGTTTTACAAAAACAATTAGGTACTAAATCATATGATCTTGTTCTAGATATTCATCGGGATGCTGCCAAGCATAAAGTAACAACTGTTAGTTCAAATAAGGAGACTTATGCTCGTATTGCACTAGTTGTTGGAACGGCGCATCCGAATTACCAAATGAACGAAGCTTATGCACAAATGCTATCTGTAGAAATGAATCGTATCATTCCAAATATCTCAAGAGGGGTCATGACGAAATCCAAAGATAGCGGGAATGGTATATACAATCAAGATCTTTCACCACAATCAATTTTGATTGAATTAGGTGGTATTGAAAACACAGAAGAGGAGATTAATCGAACCATTGCTGTTATTGCAAAAGCCATATCCATTGCTTTTGAAAATACGAAATCAACCTAATATTGAAGTAATGCGTGTTCACTGCTATAATTTGAAATAGTTTAATTAGGAGTGGACAACGCATGAATCGAGAAGAACGTAATAAACGTCAACAGAATATCAGGAATTTTTCTATTATTGCCCATATCGATCACGGCAAATCAACATTAGCCGATCGCATTTTAGAGCAAACAAAAGCATTGACTTCAAGAGAAATGAAAGCCCAACTTCTCGATTCAATGGATTTAGAACGTGAACGTGGAATAACAATTAAATTGAATGCAGTCCAATTAACGTATCGTGCAAAAGATGGCGAAGATTATACTTTTCATTTAATTGACACGCCTGGACATGTCGATTTCACATATGAAGTGTCACGAAGCTTAGCAGCATGTGAAGGAGCCATATTAGTTGTGGATGCTGCCCA
>JBEVEQ010000096.1:0-4642 GCA_040512715.1 Paenisporosarcina sp.
ATAAGCAATGGCATTTACTAGAGAGGAATAATGTTCTATGACATATTCGAGTGCATCTTCTTTTTGTTTTTGCAATCGAGTAACGAAATTTTTAGAATTACATCGCATATTTTAAACTCCTTTTTTATTCGAAAAAGCTTTTTCATTAACTATATCGAAATCTCCTGACAAAAACTCTCAATTATTTTCAGTCACTAAATTAAATACACATAATAAAAAAGGAATCCATTTTAATTGAAGTCTCTAAAATGGATTCCTTTTTTTATTTGTCGGAGTTTTGATGAGATGATAGGAGTGTTACTAAATTTTCTGCAATAAGTTCGATTGCGATGTTATTGGGGTTAATTCTGTATAAAACCGTCTCCCACAATATCGCCAATAAGCGTCATAGCAACTGACATTCTTAGTACAGTGAATAGAATACAGAATTCACCATGTTTGAATATACCTGTCAACAATTGAATTAATTTAGTAGGGACGTGAATTAATATTTCATTGCTTCTCTACTCGAAATGAGGAAGGAATAGTAGGTTGTGCTCCCATTTGAGTGGCAACAAAGCCAGCTACTTTAGATGCATATAGGATGCTTTCACGCAATGAATACCCTTGACAGTATCCCACTGCTAATGCTCCGTTAAATGCGTCTCCCGCTCCAGTCGTATCTATAACTTTAACGTCATTTGCACATACACGACCATATTCATTTTTATTCATATAATAAGATCCTTTTTCACCTAATGTGACGACTACTGCACCTACACCTTTTTCTAGCAAAATCGTACAAGCTCGGTGAAGATCCTCTTCGGATTCTATTTTTAACCCAGTTAAAATCTCTAATTCTGTTTCGTTAGGTGTTAGAATAGAGACTTTACTTAACAAGGTCTCCGGTAGTTCCTGCGCAGGTGCAGGATTTAAGATAATGAGTGCTTCTTTTTGTGAGGCTATATCTACTGCTGATTGAACGACTGTCATCGGAATTTCGAGCTGCAAAAGAAGGACGGTACTACTTTCAATCCTTCCTTTAGACTGTTGAATTTGCTCAGGTGTAACAAGAAAATTAGATCCTGGAAACAGCACTATCGCATTTTCCCCTGAATCCGTCACTTGAATAATTGCTTGTCCAGTAATTCCTTTTTCTTGAACTCCTTCAGTATTAACACCTTTATCAATAAAATTTTGCTTTATCTTTGCACCATAATCATCGATTCCCACATTACCTATAAAAAAAACACTTGCCCCTAATTGCCCTGCCGTGACCGCTTGGTTTGCACCTTTGCCTCCAAAAAATAATTCATGTTGTGTACTGTGTAATGTTTCACCTGCTTTCACAATATGCGGAACTCGGTATACAAGGTCCATATTGGTGCTTCCAACAACTGAGATAATCATGTATTGTTCCGCTCCTTTCATTCATTTCTTTGTCTTAATATAGCTTGTATTAATTGATTTTTCGTTATTATTCCTGTTGGAAATTCAAGTAGTTTTGCAATATGAGCAACTGCAGGAGGTTTTAGCATACTTTTTTTTAATATGTCCGAATCATAAAATATTCTTCCAGCTTCATCATCCACAATTACCTGTCGGTTAGCCATGACGATGATTCGTTCAAAGTATTCCGTTACAAACTCCATGTCATGTGTGATTGTCACAACTGTCTTTCCTTTGTCTTGAAGAATTTGAAGAAGATCTCCCAATATTCGCAATCCGATTTTATCCTGACCAGCAGTAGGTTCATCCAAAATAATGACATCTGAATCCATCGCAAGTACAGATGCAATTGTTACGAATTTCCGCACAGAAAAAGGTAAATTATATGGATTTTCTTCAGCGAATTTTGAGATTCCACATATTTTCATAGACCAACTTGTAAGCTGATCCACACGTGATCGTTCGAAGCCCATATTTTTAGGACCGAACCTAACTTCTGACTCTACGTCATCATGAAAAATTTGATCATCTGGATTTTGGAATACATAACCTACTTTCCTGGAAACTTGTGCTGTTGTGTATTTTTTTGTATCCAATTCCCCAACTAACACAGTTCCTTCTGAAGGCTTTAACAATCCATTCATCATCTTGACTGCTGTTGTTTTTCCAGCTCCGTTTTGTCCAATAATTGCAACACGCTCTCCGGATGATATAGAAATTGTCAGATTTTCAAGTGCTTTTGTTCCGTCCGGGTACGAGAAACTTACATTCTCCAAGTGAAGTTTAGTCATGAACAATCACTCCATTCATACTTAAAGCATCTGCTAGCTCTTCGTCACGAATCGGAATGAAAGATAGTGGAGTACCAGATTTTTGTAATTGAAGAGCAATTTCCGTTACATGTGGATATTGAATTTGATATTTTTCAAAATCCGGGTTGGCAAATACTTCACGAACAGGTCCTTGCATGACTAATTCCCCTTCGTGCAAGACAAGTAAGTCATCGGCATATTCAGCAATTAAATCCATTTTATGCTCCACTAAAATAATCGTTTTTCCTAGTTCTTTCATTAAACGAATAATTTCAAATACTTGCTCAGTACCAATCGGATCTAGCTGGGAGGTCGGTTCATCAATTACTAAAATCTCTGGGTCCATTACAAGGATGGATGCAAGTGCCACTCGTTGTCTTTGCCCGCCTGAAAGGTCTAAAGGGTTTTTATAACGTAAATGTTCAATTTTTACAAGCTTTAATATTTCCTCTACACGTTTTCGAATTACATCGACGGGGACACCAAGATTTTCTAAACCATATGCTACTTCTTCAAATACATTGTCTTTAACACCTGAAACTTGAATAAAAGGATTTTGGAATACATACCCCACTTTTTCACCAAGTTGACCTAATTGATAATCCATCATTTTTGTATTATCAACAACAACTTCACCTTCTAAATCCCCTTTATAGAAGTGCGGTACAAAACCACGAATCGTATTGCAAAGCGTTGTTTTTCCTGAACCGTTATTTCCGATAATCCCAGTAAACTTTCCTTTTTCAATAGAAAATGAAATATTTTTTAATACAAAATCATCACTTACAGGATATCGATAAGATACATTTTTTAAATCGATCATGACTGTCATAAGAAAAACCTCCATACAAGTAGACCAACTAAAATGACCACATACACTTTTGGAAGAACACGGTCTGCACTACTTTTAGTTAATTGGTGCAAGCTAGACTTCTTTACTGGCGCAGAAAATGCTCGGGATTCCAGTGTAAGTGCCCGCTCTTCTGTACCAGCAATCGAGGATAGAATAAGGGGCATTAATGTAGGGATAAAGGCTTTTGCCCTTACTAATAGGGAGCCTTCTGTTTCTACACCTCTCGTTTTTTGTGCTTCCATAATTGTATTTGCCTGACGTCGCATTTCTGGGATGATTAGAAGTGTAGATAACACCACATAAGCTCCCATAGGTGGTAGACCCTTATCTTCTAATGACTTAACAAAATCCCGCACTTCAGTCATTCGGAAAAATAGAATGAATGCTGATCCTATGGCAAGAATACGTGAAGTTAATATCAGACCGTAATCTAATCCTTCTTGTTTTATTTTAAAGATTCCCCATTTCCACAGCACTTGTTCTCCAGGATAAAAAAACAGCTGCATAATGAAAACGATGACTAATACAAATACAAGGGCCTTCAATACTACTCTTAAAAATTCTTTCGATACACTCGCTAAAAAGGCGATCAATGCCAGAAAAAGAAAAACGATATATGCGAATAAATATCCAGGTACGATGAGGACTACCCCTAAAATTAAGAGAGAGAAATAGAATTTCGTCAATGGATGAAGTTGAAGTAATATATTCTGTTTCAAGTTAAATACGCCCCCTTTTTCAGGAAAACACATATTGCACCTATAATGGTGCAATATGGTGTTTTTCTTATACTGATATCCGCAACTTATACTATCTTATCAGTGTGAAAATAAGCTTTTCTCGTTCGTCTGACTGACTCAATGAGTTGAACGGGAAGAGCAGGTATCATTTGTGATTATTTCGTTTCATATATAAGTGACCATAGTTCATCTTGGACAAATAGCGATCAGACATTCTCTTAACGATAAAGTACACGACCAACACGGATATAATTTTGTCCGCAATTTCGGTAATGAAAGATGTAGAGAAAACAGCTGCCCATAATTCTTGACCTGAAGCCAAGAAAGTTGCAGTAATAATTGCTGACGTACTTCCTGATGCACCTCCAAATACCAATACAGTAATCGGAGCTGAAATAATGACAGCGATAAATGTGATGATGATACCTGATACAACTGTTTTTGATAAACTTTTAAAGAAACCAAATTTAGAAAGTAACCCAGCAGCAACACCTATCGCCATGGAAGTCAATGCGTAAGGTAAATAGATAGGGTTAAATATTGCGTTTATTAAATTTGTTATTAGTCCTGTCAATAGTGCAACCCAAGGACCTGCAATAACACCAACAAGTATAGTTCCGATAGTGTCCAAGAAAATTGGCAAACGAAGAACATTGTTAATTTGGAAACCTACCAGGTTCACCGCAACCCCAATTGGAATAATTAACATGGCCATCATATTAAAATCATCTTTAAAACTTCGTTTCATTCGTTTCTCCCCTTTGTTTTTGTTAGCCGATTTGCTGGCTCATTATTTTAACGGCGTCCAG
>JBEVEQ010000148.1:0-3188 GCA_040512715.1 Paenisporosarcina sp.
ATAACTTATTTTGTTTAACCATTTTATTCAATGTAAATTTGAAATTAAAGAAATTAAAAGAGCGCTTGGGAGTAGCGCTCATAGAAAGGGGGTAATGCTGTTAGATGAGTAGGACTAACAGACTTCGATTTAAGAACCAACCTTAACTCTTAATGTCTCCCATAATTCGGTCCTCTTATAGACTATGTAGATAGAAGTAGTTGATATAGGAGAAAGCGGAAGGGAGTTGAAAATAAATGGTAACTCAAAACAAGAGATGAAAGCAGCATGTATTAATTTTTTTACATTTTCAAAAAATACTTTTTAAAATATCTATACCAAAGATGATTGAATGTACTTTTAGTAGGATGAAAATATAATGTTTTTAAAGAGAGAGGAAACTCACTTTAATTCCTCATCTCTTTATTTGTGCGCAAATACATAAAGAGACCCAATCATCATCCCAGAAGGGAGTTGATTGGGTCTCTTTCCACATAAAAATAATATTGGCTGACTGAGGATGGAAATGTCAGTCAGCATGATATCGGCTCCTATTAAATATATCATAATAATCGTTTACTTTCAACCGGGTTGATAAAAAGAAAACCATCTACCTTGAAGGGAGATGGTTTAAGAGATTAATGTATATGACGGTATACGCCTACTACTTTACCTAAAATGGATACTTGATTCACAATAATAGGTTCCATTGAAGAATTTTCAGGTTGTAAACGGAAATAAGATTTTTCTTTAAAGAATCGTTTAACGGTTGCTTCATCATCTTCTGTCATTGCAACTACGATTTCACCATTATTAGCAGATTGTTGTTGTTTAACCACGACATAATCTCCATTTAATATTCCAGCTTCAATCATACTGTCTCCCATGATTTCAAGCATAAATAAGTTATCTTCTGTTGAACCAAAAGTATTTGGCAGTGGAAAAAACTCTTCTATGTTTTCGATCGCTGTAATTGGTAAACCAGCAGTAACTTTACCGATAAGAGGAACGTGAAGAACACTTGGACTTAAAGATGCAAATTCATCCAAATCTAATATCTCAATTGCTCTAGGTTTAGTTGGATCTCGGCGAATGAGTCCTTTGCTTTCTAATCGAGCTAAATGTCCATGCACTGTTGAACTAGAAGCTAACCCTACAGCTTCTCCTATTTCCCTAACGGAGGGTGGATATCCTTTTTTGCGTACCTCATCTTTTATGAAAGTTAATATATCTTCTTGGCGCTTAGATACTTTTTTCAACCGGTTCACCTCTTTTGTATAGAATGTTGTCTTTAACTAAAGATAGTATATCAATTCTAGTTAAAAAATGCAAACATAGGTTCTAATTATTTGTTGACAAGAAACAAGTGTTCGGTTTATAGTTAATTTATAAATTACGAACACACATTCTGTTTGGAGGAATTCACAATGGTATGGATAAAAAATAATCAATTTATTACTTTGCTAATGGGTGTGGTTTTTATTTGTTCAGTCTTATTCGTTACAAATATGGTAGAGACAAATAATGAATCTTATAATGAAATTTTCATTAATGATGGTGATACCTTATGGTCACTTTCTGAACAATATAGAGGAAAGACCCCTAAGGAAGAATGGATTGCTGAAGTAATGGCAGCAAATCAATTACCAACACAAATGATTCAAACTGGAGCAGTGTTAAAGATTCCTGAATCATTGCATCAGTATGCTCCAGACCAAGGTGTGGAATTAGCTGGTGACACTGAATGAATAATTCAGTAAAAACAGCTGTACTTTATTGTAGAGTGAGTACAGATAAAGAAACGCAAGAAAAATCTTTGATTAGACAAGAAGAAGAATTAAGAGAGTTTGCTGTTGCTAATAATTATTTTGTTAAAGAATTATTTACAGATCAGCACAGCGGCTATTCTGTCGAAAGAGAGGGTTTGCTCGAAATGCTGGATTACGTTAAAGAGCATGCCATTTCTGTTGTTTGTATTCAAGATGAAACTCAACTTGGAAGAGGTAACTCTCGAATGGCTGTATTACATCTGTTAAAGAAAACGAATGTACAAGTCGTTTCATTAAATGACGGTGGTTCTTTGCAGATGAATGAGATGGACTCCATGATGCTCGAAATTTTGGCTTTAGTTGAGGAATATCAGCGCAAACTACATAATGCGAAGATAAAAAGAGGGATGAAGAGAGCTGTTACACATGGTTTTAAACCCGAGAAGAACTTGAAAAATCATGGGAATCCAGAAGGAAGAGAACGAAAAGATATTCCAATCCAAGAAATCGTTAATTTACGAAAGAACGGATTAACATACGAGGAAATTGCTTCAACACTGAGAGGGTTTGGATACTCAGTAAGTAAAGCAACTGTTCATCGAAGATATATTGAATATTCCGAAAGACTTGAAGGCTAAATGCTTGCGCTTCAAGTCTTTTTTGCATACCTTTAATAAAGGTTAATTTATGAAAGGCGTGAATAATTATGTTATCACCGGAAAAACTCCAAAGAATAAACGAACTTTCTCGAAAGTCTAAAACAAGTGGCTTAACGATGGAAGAAGCGAAAGAACAAACGAATCTTCGTAAGGAATATCTAGAAACGTTTAAATCTTCAATGAGAGATACAATTGAACATGTTAAAGTTATCGATCCCAATGGCAATGACGTAACACCTGAAAAAGTAAGAGCGACAAAAGCTAAAAAGTTTTTGAATTAATCAACATCTTAGTTAACATTGTCAGCATGCACAAAGTTGACTACACTAAGGGTAGAAGTAAAAGATAGTTTCAGAAAGGGTGTCGTTTTATGACTCAACAAGCAGATCAGTTAGCTATTAACACCATTCGTACGTTATCTATTGATGCAATAGAAAAAGCCAATTCAGGTCATCCAGGTTTGCCTATGGGGGCAGCTCCAATGGCATATACACTTTGGACGAAACATTTACGTCATAATCCAGAAAATCCAACATGGTTTAACCGTGACCGATTTGTTCTTTCAGCGGGACACGGTTCAATGTTGCTATATAGTTTATTGCACTTAGGTGGTTATGATTTACCTATGGAAGAAATTAAAAACTTCCGTCAATGGAATTCTAAAACACCAGGACATCCTGAGTTCGGCCACACTGCCGGAGTTGAAGCAACGACTGGTCCACTTGGACAAGGTATCGCGATGTCAGTAGGTATGGCAATGGCAGAGCGCCATTTAGCTGCA
>JBEVEQ010000149.1:0-2678 GCA_040512715.1 Paenisporosarcina sp.
GTAACTGTTTTTGCAGGACAAGATCCAGAAGCTACGGTTCAAATGCGTCAATATTTTGAAGAAGTACCAGCAAGTTCACCGTCTATTGCCATTTGGAAAGATGGGAATTTGGCTTACTTCATTCCACGTGAACAAATAGAAGGTTTCCCTATGGAACAAATTAAAGACCATTTAGTCGAAGTGCTTAACCAAGTAGTTTCGTCGTGAAAGCAATTGTAACAACTGCTGGAAGGCCAACTGAACATACGATTCAGTTAGCTAAAAATGCTGGCATGAAATTACACCTTCCTTATATTGATCGTCAAAAAAGAACAGTGACTCAATTACAGAAACAATATCAAAGTGATGTATTAGTTGCGACTAAATCTCGGTGGGAATATTATGGTGTTCATTCTAATGAACCTTTCTTTTTTCATCCGAGTTCTGCTATGTTTCGGATAAAGAGGCTAGCTCGTGGAGAAGCGGACCCCTTAGTAGATGCTTGCAAGTTAGTTGAAGGCGACACTTTTTTAGATTGTACACTTGGCTATGCTTCAGATAGTTTGGTGGCTGCCTACATGGTTGGTGTAGAAGGTTCAATTGTTGGATGTGAGGCATCAAAGATTCAAGCGTTTATTTTAGATGAAGCTTTTCATGGTGATCGAACAGACCATCAAGAATACTTATCATTAATGAAAAAAATCCAAGTTATTTCTAGTGATGCAGTGTCATTCTTAAAAACACAAAAGGATTCTTCATTTGATGTTGTTTACCTGGATCCAATGTTTGAAGAGACCATTCAGGAATCGGAAAACCTAAATCCTCTAAGACATGTCGGAAGAAATGATCCTTTAACGGAAGAATGGGTGACTGAAGCTACTCGAGTCGCTAAAAAAAGAGTGGTATTAAAAGCCCACTTTCAATCGGCATGGTTTAAAGACTTTCAGTTTCAACAAATTGTTCGAAGAAACACAAAATTTCATTTCGGATACATTGATTGCACAGAAAAAGCTGCCTATTCAAGTTGATAGGCAGCTTTTGGTACACTGATAAAAAATGATAAGTTTACGGATATCAGTATAAGAAAAAACATAGCTTACACCATTATGGGTGCAAGCTGTGTTTTTCTAATTAATCTGTAAAGTTTAATGATGTTAAATAAGCTAGTAAGAGTAAGAAACCAATTCCAATCACTAATTGTGTATCCATTTCATATGCCTCCTCGTGAAAAAAACAAGCTGTTTATACATTTTTATTGTACAATGAATATGGTAAAGATGAAACCTTTAGTTCTTGAAAACGTACTTCTACATAAGTGTTTGTCAAAAATGTTTAAATTAGAAGGTGACAATGATGAAAAAGTGGATTCAAAAATCGTTAGTAGTAGCGGTAGCGCTTCTTACATTCGGTGTTATTTCACCAAGCCATATTATTTGGGAAAATTTATTAGATGATAAGACCCATCAAAAATCGTATTCTTCTCATAATATGGAGCATACATATTCAGTTGAATGGACTGAGGAACAACCTTCTAACTTTTTAGAAGATGCCGTTCAATTAGCAAAAGAACAGTCGTTATTAAAATTTGGCTCTCGTATAGGTCCAATAATCGGAGATGAGTTCGATGAAATCATTTTCCCGAAAATCCAAGAAGCGATTGAAATGACTCTTCTTGATTTAGACAAACAGAAAATTAGTTCCTTAGCGATTAGTGAGAATCCTTCAGGAAATCATAGTGAAAAAATGTTCCATATTTACGAATCTACTACTGGTAACGATATTATTCGTTTCCATGTTCGAACAGACCGTAAGCCGCAAGAAGGGTATTTCTTTAATTTTCATTATCACACGGTGCAAGACAAATTTGCCAAGCATTATAAATTAGGCGATATTTATTGGTCTAAGAATATGCCTCCAAAATGGTTATCATAGAAACTAGAAAAACACATTTTGTCCCTGTACTGTGGACAAGATGGTGTCTTTTTTTATACTGATATTCAATACTTACACACCTATCAGGGTAAAAAAATCTTTTTCATTCTTTGAGATGAGCTTTTTTCACATTATATTTAAAACGGAGGTTTGATTTATGGATCAGTACTTACAGTTATGTCGAACAATATTAGCAGATGGTGCAATAAAAAATGACCGTACAGGTACAGGAACGAAAAGTCTTTTTGGCTATCAAATGCGATTTGATTTATCAAAAGGCTTTCCATTGATGACAACAAAACAGACTGCTATGCGGTTAATCACTTCTGAATTACTATGGTTCATAAAAGGGGACACGAATGTAAAATCCTTAATTGAACAACGTAATTATATTTGGGATGAATGGGCATTTGAGAAGTGGGTGAACAGTTCAAATTATACTGGGCCAGAAATGACTAACTTTGGATTGCGTGCTTCAAAAGATGAGGAATTCCAAAAAGTTGTGGAAGAACAAATGACCATTTTCAGAGAAAAAATATTGACTGACAAAGAATTTGCAAATACATATGGAGATTTAGGTCCAGTTTATGGGAGACAGTGGCGTTCTTGGCCTTCAGCAGATGGTCAATCCATCGATCAGTTGAAAAATGTTATTTCTTCAATTAAAAATAACCCAGACTCAAGAAGACATATTGTTACGGCTTGGAATCCATCAGAAGTAGATGATATGGCACTTCCACCGTGTCATACGTTTTTCCAGTTTTATG
>JBEVEQ010000174.1:0-4468 GCA_040512715.1 Paenisporosarcina sp.
TCATTTGAGCACCAGGGCTTCTTAAAGTGGCTATTTTAAACGATGTTGTTGATAAAAAGGAAATCTGCGACACTCCTGCGGAATAACGGGCTGGCAAGACCCCGCAGCTATGACAAAGGAACGAAGGCTAAGACCGCCACCTCGCGAGCGCAATGCCTTCGTGACCAACATTCCTGTTGGCCCAAGGAGGCTAGCTAGTTCGTCCGCGGAAAGGGAGCGGATTCCTTCTTTTTTATAAAATCAACATGAAAAATTAATTAGCTATTGGAATAAATATGGGGTGTAAGAAATGCAAAATAATTGGTTGATTCTTCGAACATTTGGTATAGCGGCAATAAGTGGTTATGCATTCTATGAGATCGGTATATTTTTACCATGGTTACTCGGTCCGATGTTTGCACTATTACTTTTAAGACAATACACAAAAATCACGATTATTTGGCCAAAAATACTTCGCCAAATCGGTCTGATTATTTTAGGTATCCAAATCGGTTCTTCTTTTACGAAAAAAGCAGTGATGCTCATGTGGTTTGATTTTCCATTAATGATTCTCCTAACGCTTTCGGTTGTAGGAATGGCTTTATTGCTAAGTATGGTATTCATGAAAATGACTGGTGAATCATTAGCAACTTCGATTTTAGGCTCACTTCCAGGTGGTCTTTCACAAATGGTTTTATTGAGTGAGGAAGTTCAATCAGCGAACTCAACGGTTGTGACTTTAATGCAGACTTTTCGTATTTTTGCGGTTGTGACGATTGTTCCATTTTTAACTGCATGGGTTCCGAAAGGATCACATTTTAATGATTTGGCACTAAGTGAATTTCCATCGTTTCATATCATGCATTTTTTCTATTTTATTGGATTAGGCATTGTGTTCTTTATGGGTATGAAAAAGATTCACTTTCCTTTACCTGAAATCATGGCTCCCATCATATCAATGGCGATCTTGCAGTTTATTATTAATCATTCAGTGATTGAAGTACCTTCTCTTCTTTTAATCTTGTCACAACTATTTGTAGGGGCACATTTAGGATTGCAGCTAGAAAAAGTAACAGAGCACTTTTCATTCCGTCTATTTTCAGCGATTTTGGGGACGAATATATTACTTATCGCATTTTGTGCATTAATGGCTTATGTGCTTATGATTATTCATCCGTTGAATTCATTTCTTGACTTCTTTATTAGTGCAGCACCAGGAGGAATTGCAGAAATGTCCATTACTGCTCTTGATACTGGAGCAGATTTGTCCACTGTCACAAGTTTTCATTTGTTCCGAATCTTTTTCATCTTGTTACTAGCAGGACCACTTGTGACTATGGCTTTAAAAAGATGGATCAAATCATAATACTGGGTGTTCTTGCATAAAATCTTTCACAGAGAGTTGTGAAGGAGGACAAGAATTGGAAAAAGTAAATTGGTCATTTCAAGAAGTTTTTTATTTTCCAGAGAGTTTTGGCACACCGACCGGAACGACGCTTGTAGAAGTAAAGCCGAGATTCGAATTCCAAAAAAAAGATGGGTATTGTTGTCTAAATGGAATCTACCACATTTCAGCTTATGTGGCATTTGAACCAGGACATTGTGAACATCATGGGTTGTCAGATTGGGTTTCGATTGAAGACTTAGAGATGAATGGAGAACATGGATATTTTGAATATGCCGTTCCACATTCAATTGAACTTCCATCAGACTATAATCAAAGTCAAAAGGTTCCTGAGTTTACGATTACAAAGATTGATCCAATCGTAACAAATGACAAAACGCTTCAAATTAATTGGGCAGTAGACTGTGCTTATGAAAAAATAGTTCAGCCTGAAGTGGTTGTGGAAGAAAGTTCTTCATCTTCTTCATCTTCCTCTTCATCCTCATCTTCAAGTCGAGAGGTAAAGGTAGAAGTAAGGAAAGAAGTAGAGGTAGAGATTGAAGTCGAGGCAGTCGAATCATCAGAAGAACCTCGTAAGTCAAAACCATTTTTCTTAAAGGAACTAAAAGAAACATATTCGGTTTATCAAGTTAAATAATATCTTTTTGGAATAAAAATAAAATCGCAATTAATAGACATAATAATAAAAAATCAAAAGTTGTTGGAAGAAAAATCGTTCGAATTAATTCGAATACGGTAATCGGTAAAATAATATTTTTACAATAAAATCGGGTCTTTCGTAACCATGTAGGAAGTAGGTAGGGATTATATCCTCGTCTCATAAAAATCTCCTTTCAAAAAAACTTGACTTCATAATGAGTGTTCCGATACAATTGGTTCAATTAAATATCGATGCTTTGATTGGGAAGAGTAAAATCACGTCGTTATCATTAGAGAGGAAACATTTGGTGAAAGTTTCCGTTAGCGCGTATTTGAATGTCGCCCAGGAGCAGTATCTGTGAACGAACTTGAGTAGCAGATGCCGGTTTAAAACCGTTAAGAAACTTGAGAGCGTGATGACGTATTTTGTCATCTGCGAATAAAGGTGGTACCGCGAACAACTCCTTCGTCCTTTTTGTGACGACAGGAGTTTTTTTAATTTCCAAAAATAAGGAGGAACTGAAGATGACTGAACAAAAACCTCAACTTTCAACGAAGTATGATCCAAAGTCCATTGAACAAGGACGCTATGAATGGTGGCTAAAAGGTAAGTTTTTTGAAGCTCAACCAAACAGCGATAAAGAACCTTATACGATTGTGATTCCACCACCAAATGTTACAGGTAAACTTCACTTAGGTCATGCTTGGGATACAACTCTACAAGACATTCTAATCCGAATGAAACGCATGCAAGGGTATGATGCATTGTGGTTACCAGGAATGGACCATGCAGGGATTGCGACTCAAGCCAAAGTAGAAGAAAAGCTTCGCTCAGAAGGCAAATCTCGCTATGATCTTGGACGAGAAGACTTTGTTAAAGAAACATGGAAGTGGAAAGATGAATATGCAGGACATATTCGTCAACAATGGTCTAAACTTGGCTTAGGTCTAGACTACTCACGAGAACGTTTTACACTTGATGATGGTCTTTCAAACGCTGTAAAAGAAGTATTTGTTAAGTTGTACAATAAGGGATTAATTTACCGCGGCGAACGTATCATTAACTGGGATCCAGCCACAAAAACAGCTCTATCTGATATCGAAGTAATCCACCAAGACGTACAGGGTGCTTTCTATCATATGCGTTACCCACTAACAGATGGTACTGGACATATCGAAGTAGCTACAACTCGACCTGAAACGATGCTTGGAGATACAGCTGTAGCTGTACACCCTGAAGATAATCGTTACAAGCACTTAATCGGTAAATCGGTAACATTGCCGATTATTGGGCGCCAAATCCCTATCGTTGCTGATGACTATGTGGATAAAGATTTTGGAAGCGGAGCGGTAAAAATCACACCGGCTCATGATCCAAATGACTTCGAAATTGGTAATCGACATGATTTAGAACGTGTGTTAGTAATGAATGAAGATGGAACGATGAACAAAAATGCTGCACAATACGAAGGGCAAGATCGTTTTGCGTGTCGTAAACAAATTGTTGCTGATCTTCAAGAAGCGGGCATTTTATTCAAAATCGAAGAACATGCACATTCAGTAGGACATTCTGAGCGCAGTGGTGCTGTTGTTGAGCCTTACCTATCTACACAATGGTTCGTTAATATGCAACCATTAGCTGATGCTGCGATTCAGTTACAGCAGGGTGAAGATAAAGTTCAATTCGTACCAGAACGATTTGAAAATACGTATATGCGTTGGATGGAAAACATCCGTGACTGGTGTATTTCTCGTCAATTATGGTGGGGCCATCGCATTCCAGCTTGGTACCATAACGAAACAGGAGAAATCTATGTTGGACACGAAGCACCTGCAGATCCTGAAAATTGGAAGCAAGACGAAGATGTATTAGATACTTGGTTCTCATCTGCATTATGGCCGTTTTCAACGATGGGATGGCCTGATGAAGAAAACTCTGAATTTAAACGCTATTACCCAACAGATGTGTTAGTAACTGGTTACGATATTATTTTCTTCTGGGTTTCACGTATGATTTTCCAAGGGATTGAATTCACTGAAAAGCGTCCATTTGATGATGTGTTAATTCACGGATTAGTTCGTGCAGAAGACGGACGAAAAATGTCGAAGTCACTTGGTAACGGTGTAGATCCAATGGATGTAATCGATCAATATGGAGCGGATGCTCTTCGATACTTCTTATCAACTGGTTCATCACCAGGTCAAGATTTACGTTTCTCAATTGAAAAAGTGGAGTCCGTTTGGAACTTTGCCAATAAAATTTGGAATGCTTCACGATTTGCGATGATGAATATGGAAGGAATGAAGTTCGAAGATATTGACTTAAGTGGTGAAAAATCGGTTGCAGATGCATGGATTCTAACTCGTTTAAATGAAACAATTGAACAAGTGACAAAGCTTGCTGAGAAATACGAGTTCGGTGAAGTTGGGCGAGCATTGTACAAC
>JBEVEQ010000180.1:0-10489 GCA_040512715.1 Paenisporosarcina sp.
ACTCTTTAGGTGTTTCATTTCCTTCTCGTCTACCTGCAGGCAACTCCCATCTATTTCGGAATCGATTATAACCAAAAAGAATCTCATCACGAACTTGGATGATGGCATATGAGCCAGCTAAAGGGCTATATGAATTAATATCTTTTTCATTCATACGAATAAATTCAATGAATTGTAGCGAAGGATCGACCATTTATCATTCTCCTAGTAGATTAAGTAGTTGGTTAACTATACTATTCTCTATTACTAAACTGAAAACCTTCCTTTTATATCCAATAAAGATCATTCCATTTTTTTGCGGAAGGAATAACACCATTTGTCATATTCCATCTTCTCTTCATAAAAACGATGAGCTTCAGTTCTTTGAATGCCTGATTCCAGAGCCATATATTCTACCCCTTGTTCTTTACACCAGATACAACAACACAAGATCTGTGAATAGATAAACAAAAAACAGTAGCGAAAAGGATCTTCTCGCTACTGTTTTTGTGTGGTTAAATTTACTTGAATCAATCAATTTCATAATTCTCTTTCGTAAGGAAACATGAACTTTTGATTTGAATTTTTTATATATTTTGTTCAGTGTAGCGGAAGGTGGCGACTCCAGCGGAATTAGCGGGTTCAGGTGAGACCCCGCAGTGAGCATGGCGAATGAGGAGGCTCACGGACCGCCCGCGGAAAGCGTCCACCTGAAGCGTAAATGGATAATTTCTGTTATAAATTAACGTATTTACTTTTTAAGTTTTCCTAAGGTACCTAGTAAGTTAACGTTTCCTTCTCTTACGTTTTCTATCAAATATACTTTAGTATCATCTGAAAGTGAGTCCGGAGCCATGAAAGAGTTGCTTTGAGAAATTTCTTTGTTGGCAAGAATGGATAAGGGATCAAATATTGTATTTACAATCAAATAAATGGATTCATCTTCTACATAAACTAAGGCGTTATCAGGTTCTATTCTATAAAATATATTTTCCGATTTTACTTGAAAGGTGATTCCAGTATCCGCATCATTGTGGTTAACACTTGAAAGAGTGATATCAGAAATATTGATTTCATTTAATGGAACTTCGACACCCGTATTATAGCTCTTTGATAGCATGTACACATAGCCTAATGCAATGATAATGAAAATAAGCAATAAAGAAATAATAATTTGGAACCTTTTTTTCTGTTTCGTATCTAAAGAAAGTTTTTTAATCATGTTAGCATCCTCTCGTAATAGATTATCAAGAGAAACATCATACAAATCACTAATAGATACTAAGTTATCTAAATCAGGATAACTTCGGCCCACTTCCCAACTTGAAATAGTGGACCTTGAAACATTTAGTATATTTGCTACATTTTCTTGAGTAAGCTTTTTTTCTAATCTAGCTTTTTTTAATTTTGAACCGATTTCCATAATGTTTTCTCCTCTCGAATTAATTATCTAAAGAATGCTAACAAAATCCTAGCCAAGAATAATATCGTTGGTATAAAAGGGATGACAAGAATTTTGTCATGACTTCTACACCTACGATGAAGGGTACTTTAGTAAGAAGAATGTCTGCAGTCTACTCCTCAACTGGATGTTCCCGCAACCACTCAACACCAAATTCAATCAATGACTTAATGTCGATTAAGCGACTTTTTGCTTGTCCGACTTCACCAAACACAACTGCTAATGGATGTGCTTGTTCAAAAGCTTCTCCTAGTTCTGGGAAACGATCAGAATCCCCATCTGTAGATTGATATTCAATCCATTGACGCTCTCCGTCAACCATCAATGCTGCACCTTGGTTTGTATAGGTTTTATTCTCTAATAAATGTTCTGATAAATGCAGGGCAGTACAGGAATCATACCCCACACCAAGTAAAAGAATCTTCACGTCTTCATTAACCAATTTTCCTAGTGGGGAGCTCATACCAAAAGAGTCTTCCAATGGGTGTTCTAACATCCATTCTTCCGCATGTTTACCCCATGCCATAAAGCTATGTACTGGATGATTGCTTCGAATTGTCTTAGGGTGACGATGAAAACACTCCGCGATTTTACCCATACCTCGTAAAGGGGTTAAGTAGGGATCATAGGCGGGCATATGTTGACGAATTGGCTCGTGCCATTCTACAGGCACAGGAGGTAGCATCCAATAGGAAGGCTCCGAGTTCTCCGCTGATTGGGCTGCCATGACAATCGTGCCTTCCTCGGTAATCGTTTCAAGCAAGGCATCAATCACTGCTTTCGCTCCTCCAGGTAACCAGCCAATTTGTTTTAATGAAGAATGGACCATTATCGAGTCACCGGCTTTTATTCCTAGTGTATGTAATTGAGTTTTCAAGGTTTCAACTGATTGAAATGATTTTGTGGCTTGTACTGTGTCGAATTCACTCATAAGTTGTTGCCTCCAATTGTTTTATACTTCTATTGTATAAGACTATTCAAGATGAAGGAATGTCAGAAATAAGTTTCGAATAAAATCAAAATGAATTCCGCTGTTTTTTGTTACAATATAATAAGAAAACTTAACAGACTCAAAGATATATATATATAGAAGTAAAAATGATGGGGGGCTTTCAAGTTGGTATTCAAAGAATCCACAATTGAGTGGTGGAAAAAAAGTGTGGTCTATCAAATTTATCCAAGAAGCTTTTACGATAGCAACGGGGATGGAATTGGTGATATTCAAGGAATCATTCAAAAATTAGATTACCTAAAAAAATTAGGAATCGATGTCATTTGGTTAAGTCCTATATATGATTCACCAAATGATGATAATGGCTACGATATCCGCAACTACATAGAAATTATGAATGAATTTGGCACCATGGAAGATTTTGATGAGCTTCTTGCTCAAGCAAAAGAACGTGATCTCAAGATTATTATGGATTTAGTAGTTAATCATACATCTGATGAACATGCGTGGTTTGTTGAGTCAAAGTCGTCTAAGAAAAGCCCTTATAGAAATTATTATGTGTGGGAAAAAGGGGAGGGTAATCAAGCACCGAATAACTGGGGATCTTTTTTCGGTGGGTCGGCGTGGGAACATGAAGAAAATACGGCCGAATACTTCTTGCATCTATTCTCTAAAAAGCAACCGGATCTTAATTGGGAGCATGAACCATTACGACATGAAGTTTATCATATGATGAAGTTTTGGTTGGACAAGGGAATTGACGGTTTCCGAATGGACGTTATAAATTTAATTTCCAAACACCCGGACCTTCCAAATGGAGAAATGAATGAGGGGCAACGTTTCGGTGATGGAAGTCCTTATTATATGAACGGACCGAAAATCCACGATTATTTACAAGAAATGAATGAAGAAGTTTTATCGAAGTATGATATTTTAACGGTCGGCGAAATGCCAGGTGTGACTCCAGAGGATGCGAAAATCTACACCAATCCTGCGAATAAAGAACTGAATATGGTGTTTACGTTCGAGCATATGAGTTTAGATAGTGGACCATTTGAAAAGTGGGACCTCAAGCCTTTAAATTTAGTTGATTTAAAAGAGAACTTCGAAAAATGGCAAACGAACCTACACGGAACGGGTTGGAACAGCTTGTACTGGAACAACCATGATCAGCCTAGAATTGTATCAAGGTTTGGGGATGACGGAGAATACCGAATCGAATCAGCTAAAATGCTCGCGACGTGTTTACATTTAATGCAAGGCACTCCTTATATTTATCAAGGAGAAGAAATTGGCATGACGAATGTGAAATTCGAATCGATAAAACAATATAAAGATTTAGAAACGCTGAATATGTATCACGAAAAAATGGAGCAAGGAATCGACGAGCGTCAAATTTTTGAGTCTATTTATGTGAAAGGAAGAGACAATGCCCGTACTCCAATGCAATGGACGAATGAAAAAAATGGTGGTTTTAGTGAAGGGATTCCTTGGATTGAAGCAAACCCGAATTTTACAGAGATTAATGTAGCACTAGCAATTCAACAACAAGATTCAATCTTTGCTCACTACCAACAGTTGATTCAATTAAGAAAGAATGTGGATGTGATTACGACAGGAGATTTCCGTTTAATCGATCGAGAAAACCCGAACATCTTTGCTTATGAACGTAAGAGTGATCATGAATCCCTACTCGTAATATGTAATTTTAGTAATCAGGAAATTCTTTTCGAACATCAAGACATTCAATCGTATCTTGAAAGTGATGAAGTGTTCATTCAAAATTACAAGGATGTTTTGGCGAATAAATCAATTCAATTACGTCCATATGAAGCCGTATCTTTTTACTTATCTAACAAGTAATGCCAAATAAGCAAGAAATCATAGATGGACGAATCCCTAAAATAAGGTATGATTAAAAGATATATTCAATATTTTATAAACTTTAGGTAACTGGAGGGAAAGTGTAATGGAAGTCCTTGGTGTAGACATTGGGGGGACGAAAATTCGAATGGGCATCGTCGATTCGAACGGTCAAGTAGTAGCAGATCATGTTGTACCTACTCAAGTCCCTCTTTATCCTTTTCTAGAAGAAATAGTACTAGATTTAATAAAAAAACATCCTCAAATTCAGGCGATAGGTATTGGTACTCGTGGAATGGTTGATGCAGAAAATGGTGTCATCACTTTTGAAACGGAAACATTACCTGGTTGGCAGGGCACTGAAGTGAAATCATTGCTTGAAAAAGCGACAGGTCTACGCGTCGAAGTAAACAATGATGCGAACTGCGCAGGTCTTGCAGAAGCTAGATTAGGTGCTGCAAAAGGATTCCGACGAACGGTTTGTTTAACAGTTGGAACTGGTCTAGGTGGCGGAATTGTGTTGGATGGTCAGATTTTGAATGGAGCACACGGTGGTGGTGGCGAAGTCGGGCATTTAATTTTATATCCGAATGGACATGTGTGTAGCTGTGGAAGACCAGGTTGTAGTGAACAATATGTATCAGGTACGGCTTTAAGAAGACAAATCGCCGAAAGACAAATCTTAGATGAGAATCAACAACTAATCTCACCAAATCAATTATTCGGTATGGCAAATGCAGGACATGAAGAAGCATTGTCATTAACTAAGAAATTCACAAGTGATTTGGCAATCGTGATTAGTTCGCTTCAAGCGGTGCTAGATATGGATTGTGTCGTTATTGGTGGTGGAGTTTCTGAGTCAGCAAACGAATGGTGGAAATACTTAGAGGAAGCTATTGAGCCTTTACTACTGAAACCATTAACGTTGAAGAAAGCTCTATTCGGAAATGAAGCAGGGATGCTTGGTGCTGCCTTATTAGTTATGGATAACACAAATGAAAGCGCTTCGAAAATTAAAGAGGATGTGAGATAAATGTCAAAAATCATTTTAGAAAATATTTCGAAAGTGTACGACAACAAAGTAACAGCAGTTTCGGATTTTAATTTAGAAATAAGTGATGAAGAATTTATCGTTTTTGTTGGACCATCTGGTTGCGGTAAGTCAACAACATTACGTATGGTCGCTGGTCTTGAAGAAATATCTAAAGGTAATTTCTATATTGATGGGAAGAAAATGAACGACGTACCACCAAAGGAACGCGACATTGCGATGGTATTCCAAAACTATGCATTATACCCTCACATGACTGTATACGATAATATGGCATTTGGATTAAAGCTTCGTAAATTCTCGAAAAAAGAGATTGATGAGCGAGTTCAAAAAGCAGCTGAAATTTTAGGATTACAACCTTATTTAGATCGCAAACCAAAAGCGCTATCGGGTGGTCAACGTCAACGTGTTGCTTTAGGCCGCGCGATTGTACGTGACGCGAAAATCTTCCTAATGGATGAACCTTTGTCCAATCTTGACTCAAAACTACGTGTGCAAATGCGTTCTGAAATTGCTAAATTGCATCAACGTCTAAAAACAACAACTATTTATGTAACGCATGATCAAACGGAAGCAATGACGATGGCTACACGTATTGTCATTATGAAGGATGGCGTTATTCAACAAGTTGGAACTCCTAAAGAAGTATATGACCTACCTGAAAACGTGTTTGTTGGTGGATTTATTGGATCACCATCTATGAATTTCTTAAAAGGAACATTTGTAAATGGAGAATTCGTTTTAGGTCAACAATCGATAAAAGTTCCTGCTCATCAAGCAAAAGTGTTAGTTGATAAAGGATATGAAGGTAAGAACCTAATTTTAGGTGTACGCCCTGAACAAATTACAAATGAAGTAACAAACGAACACTATAAAATCCGTACACTAGTTGAAGTTTCTGAATTAACAGGGGCAGAAATTATGGTTTATTCAACAATTGAAGGTCAAGAATTTATCGCTCGAATAGATTCAACTGAAATTGTTAATCCTGGGGAAATGATCGATCTTTCAATAAATATGGAACGTGCTCATTTCTTTGATGAAGAAAGTGAACTTCGCATCCGAGTATAATTAATTTTTAACTAGTACGTGCGTTAGACTGTTTATGCAAACGATTTCACTGTTATGATAAATAATATGTACTATCCAAAAAACAGGACTTTTCCCTGTTTTTTTGGTTTACCGAAATATTAGCCAATGTTTTAAGATGAGTGAAAAGTAATGTGCTTATCACTTTAAGTTTCAGATGTGTAATGGAAGGATGTGATCTCTAGGTGGATTCAATGACATTTGTATTATTTGGTGCGAGTGGAGATTTAGCTAAGAGAAAAATCTTTCCTGCGCTATATCATTTATTCGTAGATAAAAAAATGCCCAAAGCATTTTCAGTTTTTGGAACCGGCTTAGATGAAATGACTACAGCTGATTTCCAAAGGTATGTAATGGAATCTGTTCAACTTTATTCAAGAACAGCGACTTTAGACGAACAGGAGTTACTCGAGTTCTCTAAAACCCTGCAGTATATGCAACTTGATGTAACGAAGCCTGAAGGATACCAGCGTTTATTAGCTGGAATAAAACAGACAGAAGAACTTCTAGATATCCCACAAAATCGGATGTTTTATTTGTCAGTAGGTCCTTCATTGTTTGAGGTTATTGCGTACAACATAGAACAAAGTGGCTTAGGTTCGACAATGGGATGGAGACGTCTAGTAATTGAAAAACCTTTCGGACACGATTTAGTTTCTGCGAATCGATTAAATGACCAATTGAGTAAAGTCTTTAAAGAAGATGAGATTTACCGTATCGATCATTACTTAGGGAAATCGATGGTTCAAAACTTAGCGACCCTTGTTATTCTAAATCCCGTCATTCATGCCATTTGGAATCGTGAGTACATAGCGAATGTCCAAATTACTGCAAGTGAAACGGTCGGTGTCGAGGATCGAGCAGGTTATTATGATCAAGCTGGTGCCATTCGAGATATGTTCCAAAATCATATGTTACAGATGCTCATGATGACGACCATGAATTTACCGAGAAGTATTAGTGCGAATGATATTCGTTCTGAGAAAAAACATGTAATGGGGTCATTACGTCCATTATCAAAAGAAGAAGTGAGTCTCTCTGTCATTCGCGGACAATATGAGCCAGGTGAAATTGCTGGAAATCCAGTAATCGGCTATAAAGAAGAACCTGGAATCCCTGAATCTTCTACTAATGATACGTTTATAGCAACAAGAGCATGGATTGATAATCCGTTTTGGACAGGCGTCCCGTTTTATTTGCGAACAGGAAAACGCTTAACAGAGAAATCGACTCGTATTGTGATTGAATTTAATAATCACTTTAACAGGCTGTATCCGTTGGTGAATCAACAAGCTGAACCAAATTTGCTCATAATTAATATTGGTCCTTATGAAGGGATTACGATGCAGCTGAATAGTCATAACCAAAACGATCATGGCAAAGTAGATCCGATTACGGTCGAATTTTCTGCAGACACGAAAGAATTGCCTGAAGCTTATGAATTATTGATCGAGGATGCTTTGCAAGGAGACTCTACTTTCTTTGCGCATTGGGACGAAGTGGAGCTTTCGTGGAAATGGGTGCAACCGATTTTGGAAGCTTTCGAAGAAAATAGCTTACCTCTACACACATACTCCGCTGGAACAATGGGGCCAAAAGCGGCCGATGATTTATTGGAAGAGAACGGTTTTGTTTGGAGATAGCTGTTCCTTACGCGATGGCTATTATGATACGCGTTTATTAGATAATGATACACTTACAGGTAAAGTGCTTGCGGCACTTTATATTGAAATCGGTGTATTTCTGGTCTTCATGCGAGTTTAATCTGTTATTTTTATTTGCAGGAGATTGCTCGGAAAATATCTTTTCTGTTTCTGCATCAATAAAAAAGAAGGAGGATACGATGAAAATTTATGACATTACGGCCCCTATTTTTGAGGGAATGCCAGTTTACAAAAACAAACCTGAAAAACAACCGAAGATTTCTCGTGTAACGAATGCACATGTAACGGAATCGCGTCTTGAAATAGACGTTCACACAGGAACACATATTGATGCACCTTTACACATGATGAATGATGGTGCGACTTTTGAAACTATCACACTTGATCAAATGGTTGGTCCAGTTAAAGTTCTCGACTTCATGCACGTGGAGGATGGCATTACGAAAGACGATTTGGCAACTTGCGACCTTCAAGAAAATGATTTCATTTTGTTTAAAACAAAAAATTCACTTGATGAAGACTTTAATCCAGAGTTCATCTTTTTAAAAGAAGACGGTGCGGAATACTTAGCCGAGCTTAAAATTAAAGGTGTCGGAATCGATGCACTTGGCGTGGAACGTAGCCAACCAAATCATCCCACACATAAAGCATTGTTTGGCGCAAATATTCTCGTGATTGAAGGATTGCGCTTACGTGAAGTAAATGCAGGAGCATACTTCATGGTTGCGGCACCATTAAAATTAGTGGGCACAGACGCAGCACCCGCACGCGTCATTTTGATTGAGAATTTTCAAGGATAATGGAATGTAAATAAAGGCCGAGCATAGGAATGTAGATTCCTTGCTCGGCTTTTTGTGTTTGGGGAGTGATGGGGTTAAGTTGTATTCAAGGATTGAAGTGGTGCATTCAAGGATTCGATGTGTCTGTTCTCCATTTCACTGGGGTTATTCTCGAATTCACACGTTCCATTTTAGGATTCGCAGTTGTCATTCAAGTATTCATGAAATCCACACAATTTCACCATTACTTTTTCCCTTCATATTCTTGTTTATGATCATTTAAAAAGGTGATTTCAGCTTCTAGTTCCGTGTATTTATCCGCTACGCCAAAGACTTCTGCCAACTGACGAATGACTTCTTCGTTTGTATGTGATTCAGCAATAGACAACTTCTCAAATATAGGTTCTAACAATGTCATTGCTTCTGAACCCTGGACATCTTCATTCGTTAATGTGTTTTTATATTGGACATCTGACGCATCTTTCTTTTCCTCGTAATGCACTTTAATTGCCTCGTCTTGATCAGCCACGTCAATTTCTATATCAATACCTTTGAAGCCAAACGTTTCTCCAACTACATTCGCTGGGTTTTCACCCGGGTCCGTATCTTCAATGTCGTCAGCCGTAGCATTATTGGTTGTGTCCTTTGTGACTTCATCATCATTTGCACACGCCCCTAAGAAGATGGTAGAAATGAGGAATACGAATGGTAATAAAGATTTCATCAATTTTGCCATGATTAAACATCCCTTCAACATATATTAATAATTGTTTTGCCCAAAATCATTCGAACTACTCTTTTAATTTGAAAAGAGATCAATCATCTGATTAAATTCTCAATACGATAATAAATTCATTCATATAATGTGCTATCGTATTCATATAGGCTAGATAATTAGGGTATATCCTTTATATTGGGAGGTGTTTCTTTTGAGAGAAACAAAATTGTGGATTAACGGTGATTGGCGAGAATCTACGGAGACGTATGAATTGAAAGCTCCGTATGATGGGAAATTGATTGCAAAAGTGGCGAAAGGTTCCGCTGAAGATGTAAAAGTAGCCATTGCAGGTGCAGAACAAGCATTTCATTCATTCAAAAAATGGCCAGCTTATAATCGAGCTGAGATGTTATATAAAGTGGTCACGATAATGCGGGAACAGAAGGAAGATCTAGCCCGAATATTAGCTTCAGAAGCGGGTAAGCCACTGAAAACAGCACGAGCAGAGATTGATCGAACCATCGCAACCTATCAATTTTCTGCAGAGGAAGCGAAGCAATATCGTGGTGAAACCATTCCAATGGATGCGGCGCCTGGCGTTACTGACAGAATCGGGTGGACGAAAAAAGAAGCGATTGGCGTCGTCTCAGCAATTACACCTTTTAATTTTCCATTTAATTTAGTGGCACATAAATTAGGACCAGCGTTTGCAGTTGGAAATACGGTCGTGTTAAAACCGGCTACTCAAACGCCATTAAGTGCATTAGCGATGGCAGAAATCTTTAAAGAAGCGGGATTGCCTGACGGAGCCTTGCAAATTATTACCGGAAGCGGAAGCGAGCTAAGTGATTCGCTCGTTACACATCCGGATGTAAAAAAAGTAACGTTTACCGGCAGTGTTCCTGTTGGTTTGAAAATAAAAGAAAAAGTCG
>JBEVEQ010000217.1:0-5782 GCA_040512715.1 Paenisporosarcina sp.
TCAATCGTAAAGACTTTTATCAATATTAAGGAGGATTTTTAAATGTCTATTTTCAATAAAATTTTGGCGTCTGTCGGTGTAGGAAATGCGAAAGTAAATACGAAGTTAACTGACTCTATATATATTGCAGGAAATATGATTTCTGGAATATCTGAAGTTACAGGAGGTCATACATCTCAAGAAATTGAAAGCATTTATCTAAAGGTTTTTACCACATACGAACGGGAGTCTAACGATCAAAAGTTCACTGACTCTGTTGCGTTTTTCTCTCATAAACTCAATGAACCATTCACCATTCAAAAAGATGAAGTGAAAACATTTCCTTTTTCTTTTCAACTTCCATTAATCACACCAGTCACAATGGGAAAAACGAGGGTATGGATTTCAACTAGCTTGGACATAAAAAATTCAGTAGACCCAGGTGACAAAGATTTCATTGAGATTCGCCCTAATTCCTTTGTTCAGGCAGGTTTGAATGCAGCACAAAATTTAGGTTTTACATTAAGAAAAGTGGATTGTGAAGAGGCTCCAAGAGCGTATAAAGGAATGACCAAATTTATTCAAGAGTTTGAATTTGTTGCTCTAAATGGTCCTTTTAAAGGGAAATTAGATGAAATCGAATTGGTTTTCATTCCAAAAGGAGAAGACCAATATGAATTACTCGTACAAGTGGACCGAAGAGTGAAGGGCATTGCCAGTCTATTTTCTGAAGCAGCTGGTTTAGATGAATCTTATTTTAGAATCAATTTATCTTCGGCTGAATTTCCACAACTAGAAAGTCGATTAAAACAAGCGATTGGTAGGTATGCCTAAGTATTTGCATGTGGCCTCAAAAAACAGTATGATAGTACGGAAATGTCTATAAAGTGAGGTTAAAAAGATGAGTGTTCATATTAATGCAAAAAAAGGCGACATCGCCGATACGATTTTACTACCAGGAGATCCACTACGTGCTAAATATATTGCCGAAACGTTTTTAAAAGACGTTGTTCTTTATAATGAAGTTCGGAACATGTTCGGGTATACAGGTACTTACAAAGGTAAAAGAATCTCAGTTCAAGGAACTGGAATGGGAGTACCTTCAATTTCTATCTATGTCACTGAATTAATGAATGAATATGATGTTCAAAAATTGATTCGTGTAGGAACTTGTGGATCAATCCATCATGATGTAAAAGTAAGAGATGTCATCATTGCTCAAAGTGCATCTACTGATTCGAAAATGAATGATATCATTTTTAACGGTGTTAACTTTGCTCCGACTGCTAATTTTGATTTATTGTTAAAAGCTTATAATGCAGGTAAAGAAAAAGGATTGAACCTAAAAGTAGGAAATGTCTTTACTGAAGATGTTTTCTATAACGAACATGCTGAACATGAGAAATGGGCACAATATGGCATTTTAGCCCTAGAGATGGAATCTTCAGCACTATACACACTGGCTGCTAAATTTGGTCGTCAAGCCCTTTCTATATTAACTGTAAGTGACCATCTACTTACAGGTGAAGTAACTACTGCTGAAGAACGTCAATTAACATTTAACGATATGATTGAAGTTGCTTTAGACGCAGCAATTCAAGATTAATTCAGGTTCAATAAAAAGGGCTGTCATAATAAAATTGACAGCCTTTTTCTTTCCGTTAACATAAAGAAACTGATAGACTATACATAAACATTGAAGCATATTATTTAAGGTTTCGATTTGAAAGTGGTGAATAATTTGGACGATCAAAACAATTTAGAGCGTAAAAATGAGCAAGCTGAAATAGACCATCAAAACGCACCAGCTGGGAAGTATATTCGATTAAAACCTTTCTTTTTTATCATGTTAATTTTCACATTAATACTAAGTACAGCCGGGATAACGATTTTTGCTTTAACTTTTGGTGAAGATAAAGTGGTGGAAGTTGGTTCTCCTGAAAGAAGAGAATTCCAAAAATTATATCAGGCCTATGATGACCTGAAAGCTAATTATTACTCAGATATTGACCAAGAAGCATTAGTCAATGGTGCAATAAATGGCATGATTGAGGCACTTGGAGATCCGTACTCAGATTATATGAATCAAGATGAAGCAGCACAATTTGAAGAAAGCATTTCTTCTAGTTTCCAAGGAATTGGGGCAGAAATCCAAGAACGGAATGGATTTATTTCTGTAGTGTCTCCTATCAAAAATTCACCAGCTGAAAAAGCAGGTATTTTACCAAACGATCAAATAATTGCAGTAGATGATGAAAGTATTCAAGGAATGAGTGCATCTGAGGCAGTATTGCTTATTCGTGGAGAAAAAGGAACTTCAGTTACACTTTCCATAAAACGTGGAGAAATGTCAGAACCAATGGATATAACCATTGTTCGTGATGAAATTCCAATTGAAACGGTCTATGCTGAATTATTAGAGGATAAAGTAGCCCATATTCAAATTACAAGTTTTTCTGAAAACACATATGATGAATTACTTGCAGCCATTAGTGATATGGAAGAAAAGGGTATGAAGGCAATGGTTTTGGATGTACGACAAAATCCAGGTGGTTTGTTAACATCAGCTATTGATATTTCAAATTTGTTTGTTGATGCTGGAAAACCATTATTCCAAACGAAAGTAAAAGATAAAGAAGCTGAAATTTATACAGCTACAAATGGAACTAAAGTAAAAGTTCCTGTCTCTTTATTAATAGATGGAGGTAGTGCTTCAGCGTCAGAAATTCTTGCAGCTGCAATGAGTGAGTCTGCAGGTACACAGTTAATCGGTCTGAATACATTTGGTAAAGGAACGGTTCAAACTGCTAATGAATTAACGGATGGTTCCAATATGAAATTTACAACCGCCAAATGGTTAACACCTGAAGGTAATTGGATCCATGAAAAAGGAATTGCACCAAATGTTAAAATCGAATACCCTGCATACACACAATTGCCATTCCTTGATGCCTCCATTGAAATGAAAAATGGTATATTATCTGATCAAGTGAAGGCAGCTGAAGAGATGTTTGTCGCAATTGGTATAGATACAGGGAAAGTCGATGGATTGTTCGATGAACAAACAGAACAAGCTGTTAAGAAAATTCAACAAGAAACAAAATTGAAAGAAACAGGTATTCTGACAGGTGAAACGACCTACGCATTAATGGATCGATTACGATTGAAAATTGAAAAAGAGGATCCGCAATTACTAAAAGCTAAGGAACTATTAATAGAAGAATTAACAAAATAATCTTAAGCTGGCCTGTACCTAAGGTCAGCTTTTTTTAAGGGAAGGACGAACATAATGAAGGATGTATATTTATTAAGTGGATTTCTAGGGAGTGGTAAAACGTCATTACTGACTGATACTATTCGTCAAATCAAAGAAAAAGGTCTAAAACCAGCAGTTATCATGAATGAATTAGGAAAGCTTCCATTTGACTCACAAGTGTTAGATGATGATATCCCGCTGAAGGAAATGCTGGAGGGATGTATTTGTTGCACGGGTTCAGAACAAACAGAAGCACAATTACAAACGCTATTAGCAGGTGAAGCATTTGACGTATTATTAATTGAAACAACTGGTGCAGCACATCCAGTTGAAGCCTTAGATGCAGTATACTCACCTTTATTTGCCAAAGAATTAAATGTCAAAGGAATTGTTACAGTAGTAGATAGCAAGCGTTGGCTCGATCGACATTTGCTTTCTCCTCAAATGCGTTCACTATTCTTAGAACAAATCAGACATTCTCATTTGCTTTTGGCCAATAAGATGGATTTATTAACTGAAGCTGAACAAGCGAAAATCACTTTTGAATTACAGAGCTTCAACCCAAAAGCTACGATTGTACAAACGTCACATGCTAAATGTCCGTTCAATTTGATGGAGAAGTTGAATGGAAGTATAAGTGAAACCAAAGTTGAACAAGCGAAGATTGGACAAGACTTGTCTTTATCAACGAGACTGGTTTCATTGATTTATCCGGTTTCACAAAATGATTTCGAAGATTGGTTAAGAACTCTGCCATCTACCGTTTATCGAATGAAGGGCTACGTACCGATTAAAGGGATTAAAAATCCAATGCTTTTTCAATATTCTTACGGTATGGTCCAGTGGATGACTGAATACGTCAAAATGGAACCTCAAATTGTTATGATTGGGGAACAAATTTCAACTATCATAGTACCTGGAAGTGAGTGATAATTGGTGAAGAAATTAATTGAAGCCTACCAAATGCTATTTCCTACTCGTCATTCATTAACATCCATAACGACAATAATAGAGTTAAAATCGAGCATTCGAATTGAGCTTAAGGACGAACTTACTCATCCTAGGGTAAGAAAGAGCCCTACGGAAAAATTACATTTTGCCAAACAGCGCATTGAAAATAGTGACCTTTCAAAATGCGAGAAAACTAGTTTAATACAGCTATATAATGAAGTATATGAAAACGTCAACACCTTTTAAGAAGAAACATTTGGGAATTTCTCTAATACCAAACAATTTTTGATCCTTGAAAACCTTTCTATCAGTACCTTTTTGTTTTCAGTGGCAACGTTGGTAACAATTAGGTAATTTTTTGTGAGAATTAATAGATAGACTAGGTGGCGAGGAGGGAATACAAATGAAAAAATACTTACTAGGTTTAACAATGGGAGCGATGGTGTTCTCAGTAGGTCAAGTTACATCAGCAGAAGCATCATTTTCATCCAATACACCCACGTGCAACACTCAGGTGAAATATGACTGGTCTGCACAATCTCAAGGGAAGAATTCTGATTCATTGTCTGCGATTCAAAAGCAGATGCTAGATCAAGTCTATTCTCAATTATCTGCAGCGGGATTCAAACAATCAATAGAGAAACAGGAAATACAAAAACCTGTAGTACCTACTAAGAAAGTTGAAGCTAAGCCTGTTGCTAAAAAGCCAGAACAATCACCAAAGCCGGTTGCAGCTAAACCAGTTGCACAAAAACCAGCTACAAATACAAAGCCAGTTGCTGCAAAACCAGCTCCGGCTCCTGCAACAACTTCGAAGCCTGTTGTAGCGCAAAAACCTGCTCCAACTCCGGTTGCAGCACAATCAGGTTCAATTTCAGCAATTGAACAACAAGTATTAACATTAACAAACCAAGAACGTGCAAAAGGTGGTTTAAAACCACTTGCTACTGATTCGGCATTGATGAGCACTGCTCGTGCAAAATCTTCAGATATGAGTAAAAATAATTATTTCTCTCATACGAGTCCAACATTAGGATCACCATTCGATCAAATGAAAGCTAAAGGCATTCAATACAAAGCCGCTGCTGAAAATATCGCAATGGGACAAAGAACGGCTGCTGAAGTCGTTAAAGGATGGATGGAATCACCTGGTCACCGTGCCAACATTATGAATGGTAACTTTACACACATTGGTATTGGATACGATGCACAAGGGAATTACTGGACACAACAATTTATTCAAAAATAATCTATTAAACCATCTCACAATGTTGAGATGGTTTTTTCTTTTGTATATCTCTGTTAAACGATATTGTTGATAAGGAGGAATCTGAGACACTCCTGCGGAACAACGTGCGGGCAAGACCCCTCAGCTCGAAACGAGCAAGAAGGCTTGCCAGTGCGTCCACGGAAAGGGAGCAGATTCACTCTTTTATTAATGTAAATCAACATTAAAAGTTATCAGAGCTTTAAAATAACAAAAGGAACACAATCTCAAATGGATTGTGTTCCTTTTTTTTGAATTCGAATTAATCTATAGGATAGCGTAATAGCGCCTGCAGTAAGACCAACAATTAATCCAATCCAATAACCAAA
>JBEVEQ010000228.1:0-7367 GCA_040512715.1 Paenisporosarcina sp.
AACAGCGGGTAGAAAACGAAGAAGAAAAGTTTGCGAATCCACGGAATGCGGCGGCCGGATCACTTCGACAACTCGATCCGAAAATCGCGGCAAGTCGCAATCTCTCCATATTTGTGTACGGGATTGGTGGAGATGGCGAAGCATTCGGACTTGATGGTCATGCAGAAGCGCTTGATTATTTAGATAAACTTGGTTTTCAAACGAATAAAGAACGAAAACTCTGTCAGTCGATTGATGAAGTTCAAGCATATATCGAGAAATGGACGGAGCAACGACCAAATCTTCCTTATGAAATAGATGGCATCGTCATCAAAATTAATCGATATGTACATCAACAAGATCTTGGATTCACGGCGAAGAGTCCAAGATGGGCGACTGCTTACAAATTCCCTGCTGAAGAAGTTAAAACGAAACTGCTCTCTATCGAATTGACTGTTGGTCGGACAGGCGTTTTAACACCAACCGCTATTTTAGAACCAGTTCAAGTAGCGGGAACGACTGTTGGAAGAGCTTCTTTACACAATGAAGATCTAATCCGTGAAAAAGATATTCGTATAGGTGATACCGTCATCATTCGAAAAGCAGGAGATATTATTCCTGAGGTTGTGGCAGTTGTACTCGCTGAACGAAATGAGGAGACAACTCCATTTGAAATGCCTACAGAATGTCCGGCTTGCGAAAGTGAACTTGTCCGCATCGAAGGAGAGGTCGCTTTACGATGCGTCAATCCACAATGTCCTGCACAAATCACAGAGGGGCTGATTCATTTTGTTTCTCGAAATGCGATGAATATTGATGGACTAGGTGAAAAAGTTGTAGAGCAATTATTCCGTGAAGGACTAATCAAGGACGTTTCTGATTTATTCATATTAACGAAAGAGCAGCTTGTGCAATTGGATCGTATGGGTGAAAAGTCTGCCACTAATTTGGTTGAATCCATTGAAGCGTCTAAACAAAATTCCATGGAACGAGTGTTATTCGGTTTAGGTATTCGTCATGTTGGAGAGAAAGCTGCCAAAATTCTATCCGAAGAGTTTGGTGATATGCTCACCTTATCTAAGGCGACAAGTGAACAACTAATAGCCATTCATGAAATTGGCGATAAAATGGCGGATTCCATTATTCGATATTTTGACAATGAAGAAGTACAAGACTTGTTAAAACGTCTACAAGAATACGGAGTCAATTTAACCTACACTGGAAAAAAAGTCGATACCTCCAATTTAAATCATGTGTTAACAGGAAAAACAGTTGTATTAACTGGGAAATTAGAACAATTGACACGTCAAGAAGCAAAAGAGAAAATAGAACAAGTAGGTGGAATCGTCTCAGGAAGTGTAAGTAAAAAAACCGACATCGTCATCGCAGGTGAAGATGCGGGATCTAAACTCGACAAAGCCAATAGTTTAGGTATTCCTGTTTGGGATGAAAGCCGCTTAATCGAAGAACTAAACCAGTAAAGGAGTCCTTCATATGATCAAACGAATCAGCTGGATTCCGGCCATGATTTCTCTATCATTATTAGTCGGATGTGTACCATCCATTACCAACGATACAGAAGTGATTCAAGAAACCGATAGTGAAGTTGAGAAGACCATCATTCCGAGCTTTCAACTCTCTGACCAGTATTACCGAACTTTATTGCCATACGAACAGAGCGATAGTCGAGGCATGATCGTTTCAAATGTAAATTCAAAATATGATGTAAAAGAAGTAGAAAACGGGTTGACTCGTATTTCGCAACGCTTTTATTCACCCGATAAATATTTCTTCCAAGAAGGTCAAACGTTAGATGCGGATGTCTTAAACTCATGGTTATCAAGAAAGTCAGAAAAAGAACCGCTTGGATTAAATCCTGTTAAACCAGAAGGTAAGATGGATGAACAGAAAGCGAAACAATCACCAATTTACTTGGCACATATCTTAGAACAAAATTATTTAGTTAAAACCGATGATAATAAAGTCAAACTTGATGGAATTTCCATAGGATTAGCCTTAAATTCAACCTATTATTATCAAAAAATACAATATGGCCCAACATTTGAGGAGATTATTCCTGATAATGTTTTATTAGAGCAAGGGAAGAAAATGGCTAATGAAATTGTTGCTAGAATGCGTACAATGGAAGGGCTAGAAAATGTTCCTATTACAGTAGGTTTATTCAAACAAGAGAGTCGTAACTCAATTGTACCGGGAACGTATATGGCTTTTGGAAATGCAGCTGAAGGTAAAGGAAGTATAGGGGAATGGACACCAATTAACGAGGAGTACATATTGTTCCCACAACCTATTACAGAAGAAAAATATCGTGAGATTGACAATGCTTTTAAAAATTTCAAACAAGATATTGATAAGTATTTTTCTAATTACACAAGTGTAGTGGCCACTGGTTTCTATCAAGATGACATGATTAAGAAAGTAACACTTGATATCCCTATTCAGTTTTATGGATCATCAGAAATCATCGGATTCACTCAATACATGGCTGGCTTAGTCATGACCCATTTCCCTGACTCCATTCAAGTAGAAGTAAGCGTAACGTCCATAAATGGACCCGAGGCGTTCTTAATGAAAAAAGCAGGCGACAAAGAGCCATATGTTCATGTGTATGATTGATTGTTAAATGAGACAGCAAATAGAGCTGTCTCTATTCTTTTGGGCTGAAAAATGATATGATACTCGGTATGATTGTTGAATTCGGAGGTGTATAAAATGGCGAATATTTCAAAAGAAGAAGTGAAGCACGTTGCGCATTTAGCGCGTCTTGCCATTACAGAGGAAGATGCTGAAAAGTTTGCAGGTCAACTTGCAGCGATTACTAATTTTGCGGAGCAATTAAATGAGCTTGATACAGCGAATGTAGTACCAACTACACACGTTTTACCACTTGTTAATGTATTACGTGAAGACAAGTCTATTCCTGGTTTAGACCGAGAGAAAATGATGAAAAACGTTCACGAGCAAGAAGCGGGACAAGTTAAAGTACCAACCATTTTAGAATAGACCAGAGCAAGGAGGGAACACAATGACATTATTCAATCACAAAGCATCTGAACTTCAAGCTCTACTACATAAAAAAGAAATTTCGATTGCAGATCTTACAGCTGAATCCTTTAAACGAATCGATGCAGTAGACGCAGATGTAAATGCCTTTTTGGCTTTAAACAAAGAAAAAGCAACGGCTCAATCTAACGAAATGGACCAAGTGCCTTTTGAACAACGTGGTCCATTATTTGGTTTGCCAATCGGTGTGAAAGACAACATCGTGACAGAAGGAATAGAGACAACAAGTGGATCCAAAATTCTTAAAGGTTTTAACCCAATTTATGATGCAACAGTTGTTCATAAACTTCGTGCAGCAGGACTTGTAACAGTTGGTAAATTGAACATGGATGAATTCGCAATGGGTTCTTCAACAGAAAACTCTGCTTATAAAATCACACGTAACCCTTGGGATTTAGACCGCGTACCTGGGGGATCTTCAGGTGGTTCGGCTGCATCTGTAGCAGCTGGAGAAGTACCATTTTCTTTAGGTTCTGATACTGGTGGATCGATTCGACAACCTGCAGCATTTTGTGGTGTAGTTGGAATGAAACCAACTTACGGTCGCGTATCACGTTTTGGACTTATCGCTTTCGCTTCATCATTAGACCAAATTGGTCCAATTACACGTACAGTTGAAGACAATGCTTTCTTACTTGAAGCAATTTCAGGTGTAGATGCAAGTGATACGACGTCTGCAAATGTAGAGGTTCCTAGCTTCGTGAAATCACTTACGGGTGATATTAAAGGACTTCGTATTGCAGTGCCATCTGAATACTTAGGCGAAGGTGTTGGAGAAGCAGCGAAACAATCTGTTTTGGATGCTTTGAAAGTACTTGAATCTTTAGGGGCAACATGGGAAGAGGTTTCATTGCCACATTCAAAATATGGCTTGGCAACTTACTACTTATTATCATCTTCTGAAGCATCATCAAACTTAGCTCGTTTTGACGGAATTCGTTATGGCTTCCGTGCAGACAATGTAGAATCTTTAATGGATCTTTACAAAGAGACGCGTGCACAAGGATTTGGTGACGAAGTTAAACGTCGTATCATGTTAGGAACATTTGCACTGAGTGCAGGTTCTTACGATGCGTACTACAAAAAAGCACAACAAGTTCGTACATTGATCAAAAATGACTTCGATCAAGTATTTGAAAAATATGACGTTATTATTGGACCAACTACGCCAACTCCAGCTTTCAAAGTAGGCGAGAAGAATGATGATCCATTAACGATGTATGCAAATGATATTTTAACGATTCCAGTGAACCTAGCGGGCGTTCCAGGAATTTCGATTCCATGTGGATTTGCAGAAGGTATGCCACTTGGTTTACAAATTATCGGGAAACACTTTGACGAAGCAACGATTTACCGTGTTGCACATGCTTACGAGCAAGCAACAAGCTTTCACAAACAAACTCCTCAAATTTGGGAGGGAGCAAAATAATGAACTTTGAAACAGTCATTGGATTAGAAATCCACGTTGAACTTAAAACAGATTCTAAAATGTTCTCACCTTCACCTGCACATTTTGGTGCAGAGCCAAATACAAATACACATGTAATTGACCTTGGGTACCCAGGTGTTTTACCTGTTGTAAATAAACGCGCAATCGAATTCGGAATGAAAGCGGCAATGGCACTTAACTGTGAAATTTCTACGCATACGAAATTCGACCGCAAAAACTATTTCTACCCAGATAATCCGAAAGCGTACCAAATCTCACAATATGACAAGCCAATCGGTGAACACGGTTGGGTTGAAATTGAAGTAGATGGTTACAAAAAACGCATCGGGATCACTCGTCTTCACTTAGAAGAAGATGCAGGTAAACTGTCTCATACAGATAAAGGCTACTCACTTGTCGATTACAACCGTCAAGGTACACCATTAATCGAAATCGTATCAGAGCCAGATATTCGCACACCGGCAGAAGCATATGCATACTTGGAAAAAGTGAAATCAATTATCCAGTACACAGGTGTTTCTGATTGTAAGATGGAAGAAGGTTCACTTCGTTGTGACGCCAATATTTCTTTACGTCCATACGGTCAAGAACAATTCGGTACAAAAGCTGAGTTGAAAAACTTAAACTCATTCAACTACGTTCGTCGTGGTTTAGAGCATGAGGAAGTTCGCCAAGCTGGGGTTCTACTTTCAGGTGGAGAAATCCTACAAGAGACTCGCCGTTTCGATGAGTCAACAGGTAAAACGTTACTAATGCGTGTTAAAGAAGGATCTGACGACTATCGGTACTTCCCAGAACCAGACTTAGTCGATCTTGTGATTGACCAAGACTGGATGGACCGTATTCGTGCAGAAATTCCTGAATTGCCAGATGCTCGTAAAGAGCGTTATGTAGCAGAGTTAGGATTACCAGCATACGATGCAATGGTCTTAACATTAACAAAAGAAATGTCCGATTTCTTTGAAGCAACAATCGCTTTAGGAGCAGATACGAAGCTTGCATCCAACTGGATGATGGGTGAAGTATCAGCTTATCTAAACGTTGACCAAAAAGAATTACATGACACAAAACTTACGCCAGAAGGATTAGCTGGCATGATCAAGCTAATCAGTGATGGGACAATTTCTTCGAAAATCGCGAAAAAAGTATTCAAAGAGCTTGCTGATAATGGTGGAACAGCTGAACAAGTCGTGAAAGACCATGGTTTAGTTCAAATTTCAGACGAAGGCGCACTTCGTGACATCGTGACTCAAACTTTGGATGCAAATCCGCAATCAATCGAAGACTTCAAAAATGGTAAGGACCGCGCAATCGGCTTCCTTGTTGGTCAAATCATGAAAGCGACTAAAGGCCAAGCCAACCCACCACTTGTAAATAAAATCTTACAAGACGAAATTTCTAAACGATAAATAGAGAAAAGGTGTCCTCACGGAAAGTGAGGACACCTTTTTTGTACTAACTTATAGGGCATTCTCGATTTCGCAAGGGGTATTCGAGGATTCGATGGGAGTATTCAAGGATTCGATAGTGTTATTCTCTAATTCATCTGGCCATTCTAGATTTCGAGCACCACATTCAAAAATTCACGTTATCCACACAATTCAAATGCTTAGAATGGAGTAATACTACAATTAATAATCTATAGAGTATTATATCGACACACTCAAATTAACCTTAAACGTTCATATTCATTACTTTATCATGTATATATTTATCATCAAAGGAACTCTTTTAATCTCCGAAAAACTCTTTAATAATAAAGATATTAGTTCATAAGAAACGAAGGATTAATTTTAAAAAAGAATCGAAATACCTATTGCTAAATATAAAATAGAGGTTTATCGATACTCCGAATAGTCAATAGATTACTATTACAAAATTTGGAGGGATACAATGATGAAAAATGTTTTACTATTTTCGGCACTTATTGGTTTGGGATTTGCAGGAGGATCCATAATGCCGACGGTTATGGCAGACACCGAAGACTCGAAGACACAGACACTTGAAGCTTGTAACTGTGGTTGTGGCCCGGCACAAACATCCGTAATGATTATGCCTTCAGGAAGTGAAATGTTATTAACAACTGGTTTAATCGAAGCAATCTCAAATGATAGTAACAATTCACTTTCAAAAGAAGAACTTGTAACAATCTTGACTGAAGTACAAAATGAGTATGCGAAAACAAATGATCAAGCAGCTGTCATGGGCGTTTCGACTGAATTACCGGATAGTGAAGCTAGTACAACGGTTAGCTCTTATGGAGAAATGATTCAACGTTTCTTAACAAACAGTGTGTCGACGACAACAGAGGTTGAATCATCATCAACTATGGAAATGAAGAAAACAAAAAATAATAACGGATTAGGAAATGGTTCAGAAGAAGCAGATGGAACAAGCAACGACATTAAAGGTGTTGACCCTTCAAATCCAGGTAAGGCATCAACAAAATCAAAAGCAACCGTGAATAGTACTTCAAATGTAAAATCATCAACTTCAAGTAACTCAAAAGAGAAAAAAGAGAAAAAAGAGAAAAATAATAACGGTCTAGGAAATGGTTCAGAACCTGCAGATGGAACGGGCACGGATATTAAAGGTATTGATCCTTCAAATCCAGGTAACGGAAGTTCAAAAAATAATGCAGGAAACTAAATATTGTCTATAAGAAATTATATGTATCAAACAATGCATTTCAAAATGAATTACACTGTTTGATACATATTAAAGAAGAGAAATAGATTAGGTGTTCTCATTAAAGTGAGAATACCTTTTTTGTATTTTTGTACTAACTTATAGGGCATTCTCGATTTCGCAAGGGGTATTCGAGGATTCGATGGGAGTATTCAAGGATTCGTTA
>JBEVEQ010000230.1:0-9198 GCA_040512715.1 Paenisporosarcina sp.
ATAACGAATCTGAAAGGTCTTCTGATCATTTAGAGGAAGATAAGCAACCGGATTAGATGTCCGTTGCTCGAAGAATACAAAACTCCAACGATAGGGTACAAGTAACACAAAGATGAGACTTCCTATTAAGATTATTCCAATTAATATGTTTGTTCGTTTTTTCATTGGAATAACCCCTTTAAACTTGAAAGAATAACGATGAAGCCAAAAGCTTCATCGTCTCATCTACCTATTTTTACTTATTTACTTCGTCAAAGTACTTTTGCGCCCCTGGATGTACGTCGATATCGATTCCATCCAATGCCGTTTCAGCTTTGATCAACTTACCTTTTGGATGAGTAATCTTGTCTGTATTTTCATAAATTGCTTTTGTGATGTCATAAACAAGGTCTTCTGGAAGATCCTTCGTAACTGCTAACATAGCAAGAACCGAAACAGTCGGAACTTCATTTGGCATGTTGTATGTTCCAGCAGGAATCGTTTCTTTTGCGTAGTATGGATATTTTTCGATTAATGCTTCTGCTTTATCTTCTTCAACTGGTACAATAACAACCTCTGTTGTCGCATTTAAACTTTCAACTGCTCCAGTAGGAGTACCTGCAGTGATAAATGCAGCATCAATTTGACCCGAATCTAAACTTTCTTGAGACTCAGCAAAGTCTAGGTTTTGTGCTTCTATATCGTCCATTGTCATCCCGTGAATTTCTAAAAGTTGCTCAGCATTTGCAAATGTTCCTGAACCAGGGGCACCTACAGATACTTTTTTACCCTTAAGGTCTTCATAAGATTTGATTCCCGCATCCACAGTCGTTACCAACTGAATTGTTTCTGGGTAAAGAGCACCAATTGCTGAAATAGTATCAATTGCTTCTCCTTCAAACATTAATTTACCTGCAGTTGCATAATAAGCAATATCCGTTTGGACGAAAGCGATTTCAGCTTTTCCATCTTTAAGTGCTGTCATATTTGCTGCAGATGCTTGAGAAACTTCAGCAGTTGTTTCAACTTCAGCTTCATCAGTGATAATTTGAGCGATTGTTCCACCTAGTGCATAATAAGTCCCAGTCGTTCCACCAGTCACGATACTAATAAATTTGTAATCTCCGCCCGAATTACATGCGCTTAATAATAAAGACGCAGATAACCCTACTGCTGCAAGAAATCCTAATTTTTTCTTCTTCATAAATTGTTGTCCCCCTTAGTTTGATTAGTCTACTTGTGATCAGTCTACCAATTATTATTCTAGCATGAATTATCACATAATAGTCAATAGTTCAAAAATTAGTAAGACATTAATTTCCAAATAATTAAGTTGTTGTACCCTTAACTTTTGTCTCAGGTGCCGTTTCTTCTGGAGCTATATCTGCAAATGTCTCATTCTGCTCTTCTAAATCTCGAGTACGGTGTGCAATACGAGACGATGCACAAGCTGCAATACTTGCAACCAAATCATCTAAAAACGTATGAATTCCACCACCCATTTTAGTATCCAACTTTTTAATGATGCCTACTTTATTTTTATCTAGATGACCAAAAGTAGTTACGGCTATACTTCCATATGTAAATACTGAACCTAATGCAATCGTTTCATCTACTCCAAATAATCCTTCATCAGCTTCAACTATTTGTTGTAGAGGTGCTGATAACATTTTCTTTTCAGCTAATTCATCCAGCTCAACACCTACTAAGATTGCATGCTGCATTTCACGTTTCTTCAATACACTTTCTACTGATTCAATGCAATGTTCAATTGTCAGCCCTACATTGTAGGCAATTTGCATTTCAAACACAATATTGGCAATTTCTTGTATCGAGACTCCACGTCTAATCAATGCTTCTTTTGTTGCTTCATAAACTGAATTTGAATGTACTCTCCCAATTTTCCGATCCATACTTCCATCTCCATTTCTCTTTACATGCCATGTCCCTATCCATGATTATACCTTCCGACCTCATTATGTTACAATTTCAATACCGTTAATACCTAGGAGGATTTCATATGTCAAAAGGAACAATCCAAGATATCACACTTTTTAGTGAAGCGTTACAAGAAGATATGCAGCTACTTATTTACATACCCTCTAACTACTCCCCTCTTTATAAATATACAGTTTTAATTGCCTCAGACGGCAAAGATTATTTTCAGTTAGGACGAATTCCTCGTGTAGCCGATGCACTTCTTGAGAATAATGAAATTGAAAATATTATTATAGTAGGAGTTCCTTATAAGAGCGTTGAGGATCGATTAAAAAAATATCACCCTGATGGTGAACAGCATGAAGCATATTTACGCTTTTTAGCACATGAACTAGTACCTTATTTAGATGAAACATACCCAACGTACCAAATCGGGATGGGAAGGGCTTTAATTGGCGACTCTTTAGCTGCTACCGTGTCTTTGTTAGCAGCAGTTAAATATCCAAATATTTTTGGAAAAGTAATCCTTCATTCCCCATTAGTAAATGAAACGGTATTAGAGAAAGTAGAAAATGCTCGCGCACCACATGCTTTTTCGGTTTATCACATTATCGGTAAGAAAGAAGACGAAGTGAAAACGACTCGTGGAGAAGTTGAAAACTTCTTAAAACCGAACCGTGTTTTGAATTCATTAATGGAAGAAAGAGGTTTTTCAGTCTTCTATGACGAATTTAATGGAGACCATACTTGGAAACATTGGCAACCGGATATGAAACGTGCACTTCAAATGAATTTTGGTCACTAATAAGTTAATTGAATGCCAATTCCGAAATCTTTGTTATAATAAAAGTATGTTTACATTCAACTAAGAAGGAGGTTTTTGAAGATGAAATACGGAGTCGTTGCATTCCCATCGAAAAAACTACAAGATTTAGCCAATTCATACCGTAAACGTTATGACCCACACTATTCACTCATTACACCACATATGACGATTAAAGGCGTATTTGAAGCGAGTGATACTGAAATTGAAAAGTTATCTACTCAAATTGGAGATGTCGTTAAACGTCATAAACCTTTTTCTTTACAAACGTCTCGTATAAGTTCGTTCACGCCTGTTACGAATGCTATTTACTTTAAAGTTGAACCAACTCCTGAACTTCTGAAACTTCACGAAGATTTACATTCCGAAGTATTAGGTACTCAGTCCGAATATGCTTTTGTACCGCATATTACCATTGCTCAAAAAATGGCATCTGGTGAACATGATGACATATTTAGTCAACTTAAAATGATTGGCGTTGATCATGAAGAGATGATTGATCGTTTACATTTATTGTATCAATTAGAAGATGGTTCTTGGACAGTTTATGAAACTTTCCGTTTGTCGGGAGCTGGAGAATAATTGATTTCTGCAAAACGAGTTGAAACCGAAAAAGAACAAAATGACGCCTATTATGTTAGAAAAGTTGTATTCGTTGAAGAACAAGCTGTCCCTGTCCATTTAGAACTTGATGAACATGATTCTACTGCCATTCATTTCATAGCTTATGATGGTTCCCAGCCTATTGGAGCAGGTCGCATCCGTGAACCTGAACCTGGCATTGCCAAAGTAGAACGAGTTTGCATCTTACCTAACTATCGAGGAAAGCATCTTGGAAACTTAATGATGGACACGATGGAAGAATATGCAATGCAAGCAGGTCTTTCAACAGTAAAATTAAACGCACAATCGTATGCCATACCATTTTATGAGAAATTAAATTATAAAATTACTTCTCCTGAGTTTTTAGATGCAGGTATTCCTCATCGAGCCATGGAAAAGGAATTAGTCTAAAATCATAAAAAGCGTGTACATTCTTTCTCTGAATGTACACGCTTATTTTAGTTGTTAAAAATAGTTGAAAACACAAAGTCCACCCACAATGGGTATCTTTTCATATACTTATATCCGATAACTTATACCCTTCTATCCGTACAAAAAACGCTTTCTCAATTAATTGAGAAAGCGTAATGAGTGTTTAAATATACGTATTGACTTGAATCCCCTTACCGCTTACTTTAGCGATTTCAGGTGATAGATTCACAGGATTAGGTTGAATAAATCCCTTATATGGTACAGCTTGTCGGAAAGAATGCGATGACGTAGAAACAGATTCATCTTCCTCTTCATGCTTCTTTGATTGTTCTTCCATTTGATCTTCAAATATCGATTTCATTTTAATAGGTAGAACAGCATTAACATGAGCAAAATTATAATTGCTCATTTGCAATCGGTTTGCATATTGTTGTGCTTGAAAAGGTTGAATTGGTAAGATGTAACCCATCGTCTTCGTCCTCCTTCTGTTACCATGTTATACGATACATTACCCACATTTATGTCCGTCAAAACCAAAAACCAAAAACCAAAACTAATTATTTTTATTTATCATTGAAGATATTTCATTTAAATCAATTTTGTTTCCTTTTTGAATAACAGACTTAGCAATCTGTTGTTCAAACTCTTTAGTTAGCGGTTTTCCTGCTAGTTTAGCAACTTTACGAACAATTTTCTTTACTTGATTCTCATCAGAAAAATCTGCGTATTGAATAGCATTAGCTAAAGTGAAAACTTCATCCATAGATACGCCTGTTTTTTGTTCGATTTTCTTAAAAAATGAATCATGCATACGTTTTCCTCCTAACAAAAACTTTTACCGACAATTATTAATAGGATGAAAAGTACGACTATTAGAACAAACGTTGACCCGTTATTTGACTTGTAGTCATCATATTGATTACAGCAAGGACCGTACATGTTATTTCCCCCCTTTCCTATTCGACCTAGAATATGCGAGCGAATAGGATTGAGGAGGGCCAATGCCTTATTAGATGTTCCCTTTTGACTTAAATAATAATGCACCAATGACGCCAAACACGATTGCGGCACTAATTCCAGAGCTTGTTACCTCAAACATACCTGTTAATACTCCGATTAATCCATGTTTTTCCGCTTCTTGTAATGCCCCATGAGTTAGGGAGTTACCAAAAGACATAATTGGAACTGTGGCACCCGCGCCAGCAAAATCGATAAATGGCTCATATAAACCGAATCCATCAAGGAGGGATCCTATTACCACTAATAAACTCAACGTATGTGCAGGTGTTAACTTTGCCACATCGAATAACAATTGACCAACTACACAAATAAGTCCACCAACTACAAAAGCTATGATCGTTGAAAGTATCATCCCTACACCTCAATCTATGCAAAGTTCAACAGCATGTGCAATGCATGGAATCGACTCCCCTTGTTGAAAAGAGAGCGGTGACAGCAAAGCACCTGTTGCAACTAACAGTACTTTTTTTATTTTTTTGGATAATAAATCACTATATATCGGACCAAAATACACGGATGCTGAACATCCAGCACCACTTGCACCAGAGAGGAATTCAGATTTATTGCCATAAAATTCGGCTCCAGCATCACGGTAAACTTTGATTGGATAAGAATTAAGACCACTTTTTTTCATGAGTTCCTGTAAAATTGCCATGCCTGTTTTCCCTAAATCACCGGTCATGATGAGATCATATGGGTCACCTTTTCCTTTTTCATGCAGATGCGTTTGGATTGTATCAAATGCAGCCGGTGCCATGGCACTTCCCATATCAAGAGGATCCGTACATTCACAATCGACCACTTGACCAATAGTAGCTGCTTGAACATAAGGAAGATTGCTTTGTGAGTGAGATAATACACCGAATCCACCAGCCGTCACCGTCCACTGTCCAGTCGGTGGTTTTTGTGCGCCATATTCAATTGGATAGCGAAACTGTCGCTCAACCGCATTATGTTGACTAGAAGAACCAAACAACACATTTTCTACGAGCTTAGATTCAAGTAAAACGCTTCCCGTTATCAATGAAGAAATAGATGTCGCACATGCTGAAAACATCCCCATAAAAGGAACAGCGAGTTCCCTCGCAGCAAAATTAGTAGGTGTCATTTGATTAACCAAATCCCCACTGAGTAAAACATCAATATCTTCGATTTGCAATCCTGCTTTTCGCACCGCAAGTAAACACGTATCTTCTATCATTTGTGCATTCCCTTGTTCATTGGTCTTTAAATTAACACGTTCATCTTCATAAATAACATCAAACGATGAATGGAAAACACTCTGTTTTTCCAGTGGACCAGCTGTCACGGCCGTTGCCAAAATAGTGGGTCTGGATTGAAAAGTTAATAGGCGTGATTTCATGACCAATCCAACACTCCCATCGATACTAAAATCGTCTTAATCAAAGCCACTACAAATGCTGAAAAAACGCCGTACACAATAACTGATCCCGCTAGCTTAAAAATATTTCCTCCAACACCTAAAATATAACCTTCCGATTTATGCTCAATCGCAGCTGAAATAACAGCGTTACCAAAACCCGTTACAGGTACTGCTGACCCTGCACCACCAAATTGACCAATTTTTTTATAGAGCCCAAAACCTGTTAAAAGCATAGCTATAAACACCAAAGTGGCGACAGTGGGATTACTTGCTGTTCTTTCGGTAAAAGGGAAAAAGTACATATATACATAAGAAATGAGCTGACCGATTGCACAAATAATGCCACCAGTTAAAAAGGCTGTTAGACAATTTTTCAAGACCGGACGTTTCGGAGCAATTTGGTCGACAATCGGTTGATATGACTTCGCATCCATTATGTTTCCTCCTTGGCTAATGACTGGATGTCTTTTAACGTTTTTTTCAATTTCTCATCAGTCGGTTTCTGTTCGACCAAGTCTTTTAATTCCCACATAATTTTTAAATCGCTTGAGACAAAAACATCATGATCAGGAAATTTTTTTTTCAATAAATCAGTAATTCGTTTCTCGATCTTTTCCTTACGAAATTTCGATAACGGATGAACTTGAACTGCAACTACTAATTGATGATCAAAAAATACGCCCACGGATTCATTCATTTTCTCTTCATCTTCCAAAACGAATCTTAACGTTTCCAACTCTTTTTCATCCTGCTTTGCATGTAACAAATGAATTGCAGAATCACCTGAACACCCGCTTAACAATAAAGATATACCTAAAATTAACCAGCCTATTTTTTTCATAGAACTCACCTTTTTTCTTAGTATGACTCCAAAAAGAAAGTTTATGTACAGAAGGTCCAATAGCCCTGTTTCTTTATCAATAACGACATAAATTATAAAGACTTTGAAAGAAAGCGAGGTGAAAACAAAATGGGATGTGGACGTAACTTGGAATCAACATCATCATCCGTACAGGGTATTAGATCCCGTGGCTGTATTTGCGAAGTCGTACGTGCGATTAAAGACATCCAAGATCAAGTAATCGATAACGATTGCCCAGGATGCCCTACGAATTGCTTCTTAGAACCACTAGGTGGTCTTGTAAGTCCATCACGTCATCAAGCAGATACTCGTGTATTCATGCTATTGACAAAAGATGGCACGCCTTTTAAAGCATTCTTCCGCGAAGATGATCATAATGACCGTCACGATCGTCACGACAACGATAATGATTGCTTCTCAGTATTTTTCCGTGTCGAAGACGTATTTGATGATTGCTGCGCAACTCTTCGAGTACTAGAGCCACGTGATCGACATCATCACGAAGTAGGACTTCTTGATGAATGCGGTACTAAACTGAAACTCAGCGAAATTTGTAAAGTTCGGAGTTTCCGATCTACTAATAGCTGTATCACAGTAGACTTAGATTGCTTCTGCGGCATTGAGTGTGTAGCAGACGTATTTTTAGGGGTATGCGAATAATATAATAAACTTCAAGCTTGCAGTGTCTAATAAGCCTAATCTCTATATAGAGATTGGGCTATGTTGAGTGAGTGGTTTGGTTGCGATATTTTTGATTTGGTGGCGGTTTTAACTAATTTAGTGGCGTTTTTTAAAATTTGGTGGCGAATTTCATTGATTTAATGGCGTATATATTCATTTTGTGGCGATTACATGAATCTATCCAAAAGAAAGCATTTCAGTCAGAACTGAAATGCTAATGTTTTCTTATTTTGTTGTTAAAACTTTAACATATACTCGATTTTTGTTTTTCCCTTTTTCCTCAAGATTCATCTGCTTTAATAACCTTTTCGCGATATGTTTACATTCAATATGTAAGAAACGTCGACATTCTTTATTCGTGATATTCATTCCAAAAATATAAAAATAATCATCCATCGCTATTAAATGAGCTTCTCGTGTCTTATGATTTTGCGAACAAATCCAATTGTGATGATGCTTTATTAATCCAAACTCCAAACAAATTGGACATTGAACTCCTGTCATTACATCATTTTTTGAGATATTATATCTTTCTAATATAGATTTATGTTTGAAGTTTTCATGATCTTGATAAATTTCTTCACCCAACATATTCATTTGATTTTGTGTTAAATATTCTGTGGAATGATCCATTTTCCGTAACCATTTTGATAAATATTTTCCTTTGACAACATTACATTTTGAATCATTGATCGTAATCTGAGAATCCATGTTTGCAAAAACAATTATACCCTTAACAGGAATCATCCACTTTCTTTTCCTCAACCAATCTTCTAGCCACAGAATATTTTTCTCTAATTGCTCTTCAGGAGAGTCCATTGAAGCTTTTTCTCCATTTTCATTTATACGTATCATATCAAAAGGATTTTGCTTCAATTCAATATTTCCTTTAATATTTTTCACCTCCATGACGAGAATAAATGATTGAGTAATAAATAGATTATCCATTTGAAAATATGAACTCGCTAAAAGATGAACGTCTTGAAGAATTATGTGTGGATATGGATGTTTATAATTACTGAGTTGATAATCAATAGACTCTTCTCCCCATACACCGGACTTAGCTTTTAAATAATTCATTTTTACTTTATTAAATTCTGGATGGGACAAATCAATTCTCTTGAGTAGAGAAGCGTGACTAAGCAAATTGAGTTGCAATGATCTTTTCTTTAATATCATCACGTGATGTTCTCCTTTTAAAAAGAATGTAACATGCATTAAAAGTTATTACCATATACAGGAAAATAGAATTTTGAGCCCTTTCATTCTCAAAATTCATTTTTGGAGGTTTTTTTATAATGAAAATACTAATAAAATCAAATTTTTATTATTTTTACTCATAAAAATATTTTTTATTTATGCAAAATAAAGTTTAGTGGCGATTTTATTTTGTTTAGTGGCGAAATATTTGATTTGGTGGCGAATGATATTGTTTTGGTGGCGTTTTTTTCTATTTGGTGGCGAATTTCTCCATAT